>NZ_JAXRUU010000132.1:0-2148 GCF_034497445.1 Halorubrum sp. AD140 | reverse complement strand
AAGAATAAGCTTTGTGGGGGTGTGTCCGAAACAGGTGACTGAATCACTACCTGTACTGAACGGTCTTCAACTTCGCAAAGTGGGCCTAGTTTCATGGGACATTCGCGCGTTCCATCTTGCACGCCAACCAGTAACAATGTCGCTTTTCTGATCGTTGTTTCACTCAGTTAGGCAAGAGCCCTGAAAGCAACCAGATCTGTGACTCTTCTCCCGGTCTCTGTAGTGCCGAAAATGTACTTCGACTCGTTTCGGCGTTCTCACCGTGTCAGACCAGCCTCTTTTTGCCGCCGCTTTCGAGAGAGTGGACAACTAGCGACATTCCGAGGGAGCAAACCCGTCGGCAGCGACTGATTACGAGAGTTCTTGACTACAACCGATATCGATGGGCAATGCTTCCTGACCCCGATATCGGTCAGCACAAGCAAGCGGTAGTGGGCGCCGTACGGTAGCGTGAGATCATATTGTATGACCAGCGGTGGTACAGCCCCAAGTTTAGGCGATGCGAAAAATTGATAGATTTCATTAATGATGTAGCTCTAATCTCAGTATTTTAGCTACAAAGGATCTAAGAGCGTCATTTTTAGGCCTACCTAATACTAAAGTTTTATGACACTATGGTTCCAACGTGAGAGTGTAATGAGCGCAGAAGGACTCGAACGACAGACGCGAAGTTACCTGAGCAACGAAGTTCCCCAGATTCAACAACACGGCGGCAACTTCGAAATCCGCGACGTCGACGAGGAAGCAGGGACGGCGACCGTTGCGATCGGTGGTGCCTGTTCGGGCTGTGGTATCGCTCCGATGACGATGAAGGCCATCGAACGCCGACTCCCCGAGAGCGTCGAGGGTCTCGAAGATGTCGAGGTCGTCCGGTCAGGTGGCCCGCGTGCTGCGGTAATGCCCTCAAAGACCGACGAGATGGACGAGATGGACGAATACGAGGATTACAGCCCACCGTTCTAGACGACTGAGCTGGGCGACTCAACCTTTTGAGTAATTGTATAGAAGATCTCGAAGCGACTTCGGCTACTCCGGTTTTCAGAAGTATCTCGTTGATATTAGAACAACGGAAGGCACACATCGATTCCATCCTCCGAGGTTGTGACTCCCCCGCAGTTTCGGAGGATGAGCCAGTTTCAGGTCGAATTAGCATCTATTCGTGGTTCTTCTCACCGACCAGTCCTGATTTGGATTCCTATCGGTCGCATCTACCGGACGAACGTACGAAATTACGTAGATTCTATCGCTCCTGATTAGGGTTGTCACTCCCAAACGACGGACCCAGCGAGAGCTCAGCCGATTAGTCGTGCGGGATCAACGCCGAGGCAACGAGCTCAACACACTCACCCGCAGTAATCACAGGTGCGTAGTCCATCTCCCCGTCGACACCTGCTTTCAGCAGGAAGTCGGTCAGCCGCCAGATATTGTACAGCAGCACGGCGAACACGAAGTAGAACAGGCGAACACGGTAGTCTTTCGAGGAGGTCTTCGCGAGAAAGTCGCCCTTGATGCTCTTGTACTCGCTCTCGATCTGCCACCGGCGGCTGTAACGCTGACAAAACGCCTCAGCCTCATCAGGTCCAACTCGAAGATTCGTCGCGTAGACGGCCGTTCCCTCCTCACTCGTCGACGGCACGTACAGGAGCCGCATTGGATGCGATCCAGATTCCACATGGACAGAAGCCGACTCAACAGCCACCTCTTGGTCGTCTTCCTCCATTTGTTCGAGTACATCCCGTTCGGAGGTGGAGACTCGCTTGGGTATGAGGTAGTTCACATTGAGGTTTGAGAGTGTCTGGAACACTTGTATCGAATCGAACTCCCGATCACACAGCACTGTCTCGATTGGAACGTGCTCTTTCGCTCGTCGAACGAGCCGTCGCACAGTACGATGGATCTGATTCGACGGGTTCTCATCCCACTCAGAGCTCTCTTGAACCGGTTCAACAGCTAAGATCAGCGGGATGTTCTGCCCGATAATCGAAAGCGTCGCAAATTTGAACGCTCGACCGTCTCTATCCTTGGTTCCACTGACCATCGGCATCTCTTCGACATCCCCTTAGTAGGGAATGGTCGTGATATCGATCGCGGCAGTAACTGGCCTTCGAAAGGACGCTTCTGAGGCGATCACGGAAAGCAAGCGGTCCG
>NZ_JAXRUU010000131.1:0-2217 GCF_034497445.1 Halorubrum sp. AD140 | reverse complement strand
AGTCTTCGGGGGCGGTGCTCAACGTTGCGTCGGTATTTGGGCTCGTCGGGGGACCCCAGACGGCTGCGTATGCGACCGCTAAGGGCGCGGTCGTCAACTTCACTCGGACAACGGCCGTTGATTACGCTGATGCCGGCGTCCGAGTGAACAGTATTTGTCCCGGCTTCGTCGAGACCGAAATGACAGACTCGGAGCTTAATGACGAGTCGTTCTACGAGTTTGTCCTCAGCCAGACACCGATCAGTCGTATCGCTGAACCGGAAGAGATCTCCGAACCGGCCGCCTTTCTCGTTTCGGACAAGGCCTCGTACATCACTGGAGTCAATCTCCCGATCGACGGTGGGTGGACAACTCACTAACGCATGACTCCGTCGGCTCCAATCTCTCTCACTTCATGCCGGCACATTCGACGTGATAACGTTGACTGAAGCCGCTCGGGGGTGCTCCCCCGCAAACACGCTGAAACGCTTCCGCCAGCTACGTACGTCGTATCCGTCACACCGTTGTTTGATTTTCGAACGACAGCGAGCGTCTGGCCGCCTCACGGCTGGGACTCCGACGGCGTTCGTCGCCGACACGAAATAGATCGGTAACAGCGGCCGACTTACAGCTCGTTTTTCACGTACACGCCCAGCAGGCCGCCGAGCGCGCTCAGTACAACGGTGTAGGCGACCCCGCCCAACACGATGATAGCCGCGACGACGACGATCCCCCCGGCCGCGAGGCCGACTTCGAGCGGGAACCCGAAGACGCCCAGAAACGGAAGGATAACCAGCGCGAGCAGCAGCAGTCCGACGATAGGGATCGACGCGATCGCGCCGGAGAGCGCGCCGACCCGGAGCCCGTCGTCGCCATTTAAATACCCGGCGACCGCGCCGCCGAGGAGGGGTGAGATACCGGTGAACGAGAGGACGGCCGACGCGATCGCGCCGACGAGCGCGTTGAGGAGGGTGTTCTCGGTGTCCATGCGCGGTCGGACTCCCGGCGGCGACATACGTCTTGCGGACCGCGGAACGCGGCTCGGTCGCGATCGACGCGACCGAACGACCCTACCGCCCGACGAGCGAGGCGATAGTTTATGAGGCGGGCGCCACCTCTCACGGGTATGAGCGAGGAGGAGGCGATCCACGTCGCGGACGTCAGCGAGGGGATCGGCGGCGACGCGACGGCACCGTTCGGGCTGTTCCAACCTCCTGAAGAGTTATGTGAAATCACATGACCAGTACCCAGCATGAACGGGACTCTCACCTACGGGCGAACCGGGTGTGTGAAATGATCGAGGAAGCCCCGTGGAGGCGGGCGGACCGTCTCCGATCGCTGTATGTTGAGGAGGACCTCACGACGAGAGAGGTGGGCGAGAAGCTCGGATGTAGCCGCAAGACTATCGAGAATTGGCTAAAAAAGCACGACCTCGAGAAATCCAAACCCTGGGAAGACGAGGAACGGCTTCGATCCCTTCGTCAACAGGGACTGAGCGAAGCCGACATCGCGGACGAATTAGAGTGTAGTCAGGCAACCGTTCATAACTGGCTAAACCAATTCGAGATCGACACGAGTCGGACGCGAACGGAACAGCCGTGGCACGACGAGGAGACGCTGCGTGAACTGTACGTCGAGTCGGAAATGACCATGGACGAGATCGCCTTGGAACTCGGTTGCGGTCGGCGGGCGATAGCGGAGTGGATACATCGGCACGATATCGAAACGCGGTCGTACAATCACGAAACACCGGCAGCACTTCAGCACGAATCGAAGCTCAGGTCGATGTACCTCGCTGACGGGATGAGTACGTACGCGATAGCGGAACGACTCGACTGTGCCCCGTCCACAGTTCATGACTGGTTACATGACCACGGAATTGAGACGAGGACGGTCGGTTCACAGCCCGGAGAGCTACATCATCGCTGGAAGGGGGGTGTAGACGAGTACTATGGCGACAACTGGGCGAAACAGCGGCGGAAAGCCCTTCGGCGAGACGACTACGAATGTCGGCGGTGCGGCATCACGCAGTCCGAACACAGGAACCGAACTGACATCGGATTAGACGTTCATCATAAAGCACCGATCCGTACGTTTCAGTCCCCCGAAGACGCGAACACGCTGGATAACCTCGTAACGCTCTGTCGTTCGTGTCACAACTCCGTTGAGCCGCCAAACGAGGACCAAAATGACTGACGCTCAACAACAGATCCCCGTCGGCGTCGATCAGGAACAGGA
>NZ_JAXRUU010000130.1:0-2298 GCF_034497445.1 Halorubrum sp. AD140 | reverse complement strand
CCACGGTCGCCGACCTGCTCGGCGTCGCCCCCGCGCCGGAGTGGCACGGCGAGTCGCTCGTGCCGGCGCTGGACGGCGAGGAGACCACACGGAAAGCCGGCGACGTCGACGACGACGCGTCCGAAACCGCTGCCGGCGGCGCGTCCGAAACCACCGACGACGACGCGGACGACGCTCCGGACGTCCCCGACGACCCGGTCGTCTCGGTGACCGTCCGCGGCGATGAGGTGACCCAGCAGCCGATCCCGCGGTCGCTGTCCGACGGCGACCTGTTCGTCAGCGCGCGCGACGACGACTGGACGTACATCGAGAACGTCGACGCCGGCGATCGGGAGCTGTACTACCGCCCCGACGACCCGACCCAACAGGAGAACCTCGCGGTCGATCCCGACGAGGAGGCGCAGGCGGTCATCGACCGGTTCGCACCGGTCGTCGACGCGCACGCGGAGCTGCTCCGCGAGCGCGGCGCCGCGGCCGAAGCGGCGGCGGCCGAGCGCGGCGAGGAGGAGGTCGACGAAGACCTCGAAGCTCGCCTCGAAGCGCTCGGGTATAAGTGATGATTCGGTCGGTCCTCCGCGACCTCGCGAGCGGACCGATCGCGGTTCAGATGCGACGCTTCCTCGTCGTTGGCGCGCTCACCGCCGGGCTCCAGCTGGCGCTCCTGTGGCTGTTCGTCGACATCGCGGGACTGAACTACATCGTCGGCGCGACGATCGCCATCGAGATCACTATCATCTGTTCGTACATCCTCAACAACGCGTGGACGTTCCGCGCGAGCCAGAACACGGGCGTCTCCGAGTACCTCTCCGGGCTGCTGAAGACGAACCTCGTCCGCGGCACGGCGATCCCGATCCAGCTCGGGGTGCTCGCCGCGCTCGTCGAGTGGATGGGGGTGATGTACCTCGTCGCGAACGCGGTCGCGATCGTCGTCAGCGGCGTCTACCGCTTCGTCCTCGATCATCAGTGGACGTGGGGGTGACGCCGCCGCGTCCGCTTCGGGGCCCTCAGAAGGGGAGCCGCGGCTCGAGGCGCTCGACGAGGTCGCGCACCGCGTCCTGTTTGTAGTAGCCGACGGCGGACGCCGCCACGACCAGCGCGACGAGCGCCATCGCCGAGAGGAACCGGCCGCTCGCGAGCTCGCCGCCCGCGTACACCGTCAGGACGTACGCCGGGAGCCGGCCGACCGCGATGACGGCGATGAAAGTTGGGAGCGACCACTTGGTGAGGCCGCTCAGGAAGCAGATGGCGTCGTCGGGGAGGCCCGGAATGATAACGAACGCGAACAGCCCGGGGATCCCGACGGTGTCGACGAACCCGTCGAACCGCTCGATCACGTCCTCGTGGATGACCTTCTCGACGAAGGAGCGACCGTATCGCTTCGACAACGAGAAGGCGACCGCGCTGCCGATGAGCACGCCCGTGAGGCTGTACACAGTCCCGGCGAGCGGGCCGAAGAGGTAGCCCGCGACGAGGGCGACGACCTGGCCCGGAATCGGGGCGACGATGACCTGGAGGGCCTGGATGCCGATGAAGACGATGGGGGCGAAGACGCCGAACTGGTCGAGCCACGTCCGGAGGGCCTCGGAGTCGGTGAGAAAACCGGCGTAGCGGCTCACGAGGACGTACAGGCCGACCGCGAGGACCGCGACGCCGACCGCGGCCGCGATCCCCCGCCGGCGGTCCGCCCGCGAGGAGAAGAGTTTCATTCGTATGGTAGCCGGCGACAGAGCGACTTGAACCTTACCAACGGGACGACTGCGTCGGAGACGAGCGGGACGCGCCTCACGCCAGCGGCTCCGCGCTCCAGTACGCCATCCGCATCGGGATCTCCGCACGGTCGCGGTATTCCGCGCCGTCCGGCAGGAACCGGAGCTCTGCCCGCGGACGCCGCGCGACGACCGCTAACCCGAGCGCGTCGACGGCGTCGTCGACGGTCGCGTCCGCCGAGTCGACGGCGGGCTCGTCCGCCAGCGTCCGGCATATCCCACCGAGCGCCGCGCCCGGGTCGTCGAGCTGCTCGTCGAGCGCGTCGAGTCGCTCGCCGACGCCCGGCGCGCCGGTCTTCGAGTGGTCGAGTCGGCGTCCGGCGAGCCCGCGGAAGCACACCTCCGGATGGGCCTCCATCACGCGCTCGCGCGCCGCCTCGTCCGCACGGAGGAACGCGTCCACCGCGCCGACCGCCGGGGCGATGTGGTACGACTGCCGGCTGAGTCCCTTGTCGAGGTCCGCCCGGTTCCGCTCGTCCACCGTCTCGTAGTCCGCGCCCTCGCGTGCCAGTTCGCACGCGCCGCGCGAGGG
>NZ_JAXRUU010000129.1:0-2310 GCF_034497445.1 Halorubrum sp. AD140 | reverse complement strand
ATCGATGTGGGCGAGTTCGTGGGCGATGACGCCCTCGAGCTCGCTTCGGTCAAGCAGTTGAATGAGTTCCCGGGAAATGACTACGGTCCCGTTGCCGCGGCGGCCGACTGCGAACGCATTCGGCACACCCATGTCGGCGATTTTTAACGACGGCTTCTTCATGTCCTTCTCTCGACAGACACGTTCAACGAACTGGTGAATCTGCGAGTCCTGGGTCTCGGGCAAGTCTTCGGCCCCGACGCTCCGTAACGCGGCCCACTTACCGACTTTATACTGGATTCCGATCAAGAGGATGCTGCCGACGATGGCAATCGGGAGGATGCCCTCCCCGAACGCGACTATCGCTGCGGCGACGGCCACAAGGTAGAACCCCGCGAGAAGTACACCGACGACGGCCATCCGTATTTTGAGTCCAAAATGTCGCATATGAGTTATGTTGTAGAGATAGTCTCGAGAGTATACTCAGTTTCGGCGCTGGCTGGTTCATCAACCTGATTCAGTCCCTGGGTGACGATTGTTCGATCCGGCTGTCAATTCTGGATGAGGTCTGCTGTTTGCGGTGAGTCGTTGCCTATGTATGTGTGTGATTAGTCAATCGCGGTACGTTCACGGTCAGCAAGGCTTACCGAGAGCTGCCCGTCGCTGTGAACCGAGACGACACACTCGGAGAGAACGAACTTGACCACTCCGGTAGATGACGTCGACACTCCGTCAACTCCGCCGAACAGTTGACTGAGCGCGAACGCATGCGCACGGTCGTAGCGGGAGGCGACTGCCGAGCGGGTCTCACCGGTAACGGTCGACACAGCGTCGGTGACAGCCTCGTAAAGAGGTGTCTCATTCCCCCAGCGAGCCAAGTAGCGGCCGTGCCACGGTGCTGTCGATTCGTCGGCGTGTCTAGATTCGTCAGTCATCGGTTATTCTGGCGCTTCGGTTCGCGCCACGGCATTACTGAACGTTCGGTAAGTATTAATCTTTCCCCGCTCATCTCCCCGTTAGAGTCGATTGCCACAAGCTAGCCATATCCTCTGGCACCATTTTCTATCTGCCGAATATCCGGCCCAGCACTAGTTCACTCCGATGTATAGTGTGTATCAAATTATGGCACTGGCAATGGCATTTTACAGTTAGACGAAGGGTTTAACATCTACTGAACGTTTAGTCAGTAACATGGAACGAGTCTCACTCAGAAACAATCCGCTACTTGCTGCGCTTCTGGGAACAGTGGTCACCGGACTTGGCCACTTCTACCTCCGGCGCTGGCTGAGAGCACTTGGTTGGCTAGGACTCACCGTTGCTGCTTCAGTTCTGTTCGTCCCCGAGTCAACCATGTCCGCGCTTAGTTCGGGTACGCTAACCGATCCATTCTCGATTCTCCCGATCATCCTGATCAGTGCCGCCAGTGCCCTTGACGCGTATCTCATCGCAAAAGTTAGAAGACGAACCGATAGATTCCAAGCAAACAATACTGTCGGGCCAACAGAGACTGATGCATCTCCAACCTGTCCTGCCTGCGGAAAGCCGGTCGATCCTGATCTCGGATTCTGCCACTGGTGTACAACCGAATTCAATGTTGTTGATGTCTCCAATCTGGAACGGATCGACGAGAACCAATCAAACTGACAATGGCCTCCGATTCACCCGGAAAGGACTGGAGCACCGCCGAAGAAGAGATTATGGAAGCCATCTATCGAGCACTACTTAACCACGGTTACGCCGACCTGTCGATCTCCCAAATCGCCGACGAACTCGACAAATCGAAGGCTGCTATCTACTACCACTACAACACGAAGGACGACCTTCTAGTCGCGTTTCTTGAGTTCGCCGTTGATAGATTCGAAGAGACGATCGATACAGAAACAGGTAATGAGCCGGCGGCGGATCTCGAGCACGTCATTGAGAAGCTCCTCCCGCTTCAGCCCGCCGAGGAACAACGGCAGCTCCAAGCGGTACTAGTTGGCCTCCGATCACAGGGCGTGACGAGCGAGGTATTTCGCGAGCAATTCACGCAGATCGATGAACGATTGGCAGCCACCATTCGGGGTATCGTCAATCGTGGTATTGAGGAAGACACGTTCCGGGATGTCGACTCGTCGCGGGTTGCAGAGCATATCCTAGCTACGGTCAACGGGGCGAGGTACGGTCGCGCGACGACAGACCGCAAAAGCGCCGCCGCGGCAGCACGCGTCTCGCTGGCCTCGTATATTGATTCGGAACTGAGGCGTACTGCGTAAGCACAGGCTTCTCGTCAACTACCCCACCCTACTTCGCTCAGTCTGACGACTTCGCTCGGTGAGGGTGTCGTCAGAA
>NZ_JAXRUU010000128.1:0-2347 GCF_034497445.1 Halorubrum sp. AD140 | reverse complement strand
GACATCAGCGGCGTCCTGGTACAACGAGACGATAGTAGCGTCGGCGATAAGGACGTCTCGAAAGCGTTCGAGACGGCCGTTCAAGTCGGCTCGTCCGGTATCGAGATTCTCGATGGCGTCATCGAGAATCTCTCGAAGGAGTGCAACGAAGCCCGGTTCGAACCAGTTGTGGAACGATGTGTAGGAGAGTTCGTCGCAATCAGCCATTTCGACGTAGCGTTCGAGAAACGCTTGCAGAGAGCGGTCTGAACCAGCAGCGAAGCCAAATGTGAGTGTGTAGAACAGCGCGACGATGTCGAACTTCCGCTCACGTTCAACGAGACTCGTTGCGCGAGCCCGCTCGCGCAACTCATCGGAGGGAAACGCTCTTTGAATCCGATCAACAACTACCGAGTCCGGTGGGGTGTACACACCTCCCACCGGGTTCCTCAACCGGGTAGTTGCGACGATATCTAATCAACAGACAACGGTCAGTCACACGGTTAAACTAGAACGGATGGTGTTCGTCCCAGTCGTACTCGGTGAGGAATTTGTTGAGAGCGCGTTTGTCTCCAGCTGGAAGGACTTCGCGTGCGATGCCTGCCACGGTCTTGTTGCGGCCAGCAACAAGACCGGTGGCGTAGGTTTTCGCGTGATGACGTTGTGCGGGTGACAGCGACTCAAACTCGTCGAACACACGCGTGCAAGACAAGAAGTCCGTAATGGGCATCATCCATCTTCGCTACCGCCTACGTCACGCTCCTACTTCAACGTTCAAAGCTGAGTTCTACAGAGAACTGTTGAAGATTGTCGGTGGAGAATTAACGAGTAACAACGGTGAACAGTACTTAGAACGTGATGTCGTTCAGAGCGAAATTGGGATAAACTGCCAATTTGGTGTCGGTGACCGGACTCTAAAATCTGCAGCGGGGACATTCCTACAGATTTTGGACGAATGCGGCGTCGGCAAGTACACTCAGGGGCAGGGTGGCTATCCTACTCGTCTCGTGATTAATGAGGAATATTCCGAGTTCCTCTCCAGACTGACGACTGAGGAACAATCACCGCAAGGTGAGCAATCCGCACAAGAGCAACTACCGATTGATGAGGAACCAAATCCAGAGGATTCTGCTGAGTCTGCGTCATCTGAATCCGCCGAGTCGGAAGATGACTCAGAAAATCATCCGACACGACCCACTACTGAAACAGAGAATATCGAGATGACAGAGACAATAGAGGGTAGTGACGTAGATTTGACAATTGAGATCGAGATCTCTTCTGCTGATTGGGATAGTGAAGAAGTGATCTCGGTGATTGAATCGGTTAAAGGAACTACTTCAGAATAGATGTTTCCTGCCTACGTTGTTCCCCCTGCGGACATTACTGAGGTGCTATTCGCCCTTTCTGAACTGAATGATGAAGCTGATCAGGACGCTGTAGCACAATTCGTGGATGAATCCACCCGAAAAGTACGGGAGTCTATCAGAGTACTTCGAGAATTGAATGTCGTAGTTGGCGATGATGCGCTGACTGTGAATATTGAATACGACTACCTTGTTCAGCAACTACCGCCATCAGAGCGTAGCGCGATTATTGAGAGGGCACTTCTAAACTATCAGCCGTTTATTGATTATGCGACCTACCTCAAGAGAGGATATTCGTCTGAGCAGGCAACACAGATGGTATTTGCCGCTAATGCTGATCTATCTAATGATGCCGAGTACGTACAAACATACTTTGAGAGGTTGGGGACTTACTCAGGCATACTGACCGAAGAAGGCGATGTATCTATCGAGGTTCGGGAAATTCCAACAGATTCGACACAATCAATAGAGAAGCTGAGAGAAGCATTAGACTCCGAGTTGGAAGTTCGTATCTATCTCGATGAGATACTCGGAGAGGAGCTGATGAATTTCTTGGACGAAGACACCAAATCGGATTTGGTAAGCGGGTATATGAAACACTCAAGTTCCCCGCGTGATGGGATAAGTGCGATTGGGAGGTCATTTGAGGACTTTCTTAGGCATATTGGTGCTGACTTTGGAAGCGAAGACCGGGACTACGGGACTGATTCGGGAATTATTGGGATCGTGAACCATTTACAGGGAGACGATCTAGTCAGAAAAGTCCACAAACGTCGTGTGGTCTCCTTAGCCGAAATCAGAAATAAGGGTGGGGCGCACGGGGATGACACCGAGGTTCTTGAGAGGTGGGATACTTCCTCAGAAGTTGCCCTCAATAGCGCAATCACCGCTACTCTCTTACTCAGGAGTATCTATTTATTCGCTTCAGAAGACCGGTTGGTGCTGTGACTTCAGAGGAGTTTCAATACATAGAGCGGGAGTAGTTTGTGGTCGGATTATCGGTG
>NZ_JAXRUU010000127.1:0-2437 GCF_034497445.1 Halorubrum sp. AD140 | reverse complement strand
GCCAGCGTCGGCGTCCCCTTCGACTCGAAGAAGTCGGCGAAGTCGCTCAGGTCGAAGCTGATCATGTTGTCGCCGGCGACGACGATCAGGTCGTCGTCGACCCCCTCGCGGTCGACGAGCTGTTCGAGCGCCCCCACGACGCCAAACTTCTCGTCCTCCTCGACGGTCTCCTCGACCGAGAGGGTCGGCTTCTCGAACGGACTGTCCGCGAGGTACTCGTCGAACGTGTCGGCGAAGCGCTCGTTCGTGGAGACGAACACCTCGTCGACGCGGTCGTCGGCCTCGAAGTCCTCGAAAATCTCGTCGATGACGGTGTTCTCGCCCACCGGAAGGAACATCTTCGGTCGGTGCTCGGTGATCGGCCAGAGTCGGGTCGCGTACCCCCCCGCGAGTACAACGGCTTTCATGTTCCCCCCGTCTCGCCCCGATGTGATACTTCTTTTGCTCGTGTCACCGCTCGAAAACGCCGAGACCTTGGCAGCGTCGGACGAACTGCGAGGCGAGCGCCGCCGTCAGATCCGCTTCGCGCGGAGCGCGACCGCGGCGACGCCGACCCCGAGGGCGACCCAGCCGAGCAGGACGGCCACGAGGGTGGCCGCTGAGAGGCCGCTGCCGTGGAGCGCGGCAGAGAGCCCGGCGCCGCCCGCGTCGGTCGGCGCGAGCGCGAGCAGCCGGTACGTTGAGACGGGGTTCGCGGCCACGGCGACGGCGACAAGCCCGTCCGCACCGTCGACGGCCGCGAGCACGCCGAGCGCGAGCAGGTCGTGGACCAGCGCGAACCACGCCCACGCGAGCAGGGCGCCCGCGAGCGCGACCGTCGAGGTCGGGGCGGCAGCCGAGATCGCCACTCCCAGCCCGAGGAGCGCGACGGCGACGGCGACCGTCGCGAACAGGAACCACGCGAACGTCGGCCAGCCGGCGAGCCCGAACTCCCGCAACAGCAGCAGCCCGGGGACACCGAAGCCGAGCGTGACGGCCGCCGCGAGCACCGCGGCGCGGCCGAGGAACACGCCGATCGCGGCCTCGACGCGCGAGACGGGCAGCGTCAACCCGACGCCGCGGCGCCCGCGCTCGGCCGCGCCGACGATCGCGCCGTGGCCGAACGCCAGCGCGGCCAGCGGCACCAGGTACGTCGCCAGTTCGACGTAGCTCGCGACCACCGGCTCGTAGCCGGTCGGCGCCACGCTCGACCCGCTGAACGTCGCCAAGAGGAGCCCGAACGCGGCGAACACGACCGACAGCGCCAGCGCCCACCCGCGGCGAGTCGTCAGCCGAGTCTCGCGGCGCGCGATCCGGGAGACGACGCCCGGCCGCGGGGGGGGAACCGTCACCCCTCTCGCGTCGGCCGTAGTCGTTTCCCCGGTCGAGTCCGACCGCGGGGTGACGGCCGTTCCGTCGACGACGCCGCCGTCCGGGGTCGCATCGGGTTCGGGGCCGGTCTCGTGTTCGGGGACGCTCTCGGCTCCGTCACCGCTCTCGGCCCCCGCCCCGGCGCCGCGCTCAGGCATCGCGACCACCCCCGGTGAGCGAGACGAAGGCGCCCTCGAGCCCGTCCTCGTACTCGGCGCCGAGCTCGTCGGGCGTCCCCTCCGCGAGGAGCCGCCCGTCGTCGAGGACGCCGACGCGGTCGCAGACGCGTTCGGCCTCCCGCAGCGCGTGGGTCGCCATCAGCAGCGTGACGTCCGTCTCCTCGCGGACGCGGACCAGGATCTCCCGGAGCGCGGCGACGCCGTTCGGATCCAGCCCGGCCGTCGGCTCGTCGAGCAGGAGCACCGCCGGGTTCGCGAGCAGCGCGGCCGCCAGCCCGAGCCGCCGGCGCATCCCCTTGGAGTAGCCGTCGATGGGGCGGTCGATCGCGTCCGCGAGCCCGACCGTCGCCGCCGCGCCCGCGACCCGCCCGGCGGCGTCATCCGGGCTCGACCCGATCCCGCGGACATCGGCGTGAAACTGCAGGGTCCCGCGCCCGGTCCCGCCCGGCGGGAAGCCGGGGTTCTCCGGGAGCACGCCGATCGCCTCGCGGATCCGCCAGCCGATCGCCCGGACGTCGCGGCCGCCCACGAGGACCCGGCCCGAGTCGGGCCGGTCGTGGGCGGCGATGAGCCCGAACAGCGTGGACTTGCCCGCGCCGTTCGTCCCGACGAGGCCGTACGCGTCGCCCGATTCGACTGTGAGGTCGAGCCCGACGAGGGCCTCGACGTCGCCGTACCGTCTGTGTACGTCTGTGATGTCGATTCGCATGGTTACTGGTGGTGGTCGTCTCCGGGGTCGGCGTCGTACTCGGCGGTCGCGTCGGCGGCCGCCGCGTACGGGCGATACTGCTCGACGTCGCGGGTCGGCTCGGCGATCGGTCGGTGGTCGACGATCCCGGGCGTCTCGACGGCGGGGAACCGGCCCTCGACGAGTCGGATTGCGTCGAACGCCGGCGAGTCGGCGAAGA
>NZ_JAXRUU010000126.1:0-2591 GCF_034497445.1 Halorubrum sp. AD140 | reverse complement strand
TCCCCGCGCGGCACCCAGCGGCTGTTCGAGACCGCCCGCGCCGCGGCGGTCCTCGCCGGACGGACGTTCGTCACGCCGGACGACGTGAAGCGCGTCGCGGAGCCGGCGCTCGCACACCGACTCGTGTTGACCCCGGACGCCGCCGTCAACGACGTCGACGAGCGCGACGTGATCGTCGACGCCCTCGACCGCGTCGCGGTGCCGACGGTGGACGCGCCAGAGGCGTAGCTGCGGTGAGAAGACCGGCTACTCGCCGTCCCGCTCCGCCAGCAGCTCCGTCGCCGTCAGCAGCGACTCCAGCTCCACGTCGTGGTCGGCGAGCAGCTCCGCGGCCCCCTCCTCGCGGTCGACGACGACGAGCACGCGGGTCACCGTCGCGCCCGCGTCGCGCAGCGCCTCGACGGCGTCGACGGCCGACTGCCCGGTCGTGGCGATGTCCTCCAACACGACGACCTCCTCGCCCTCGTCGAGCCGTCCCTCGATGCGGTTGCCGGTGCCGTACTCCTTCGCCTGCTTGCGCGCGATGACGTACGGCCGCCCCATCTCGGCGGCCGTCACGGCCACGAGCGGGACCGCGCCGAGCGCGACCCCCGCGAGCTTCGCGTCGGTGTCGGCGAGCCGGGCCGCGAACGCCTCGCTCACGAGCCGAAGCGCCTCCGGGTCGGTCTCGAACAGGTACTTGTCGACGTAGTAGTCGCTGGTGCCGCCGTGCGAGAGCTCGAACTCGCCGAATCGGACGGCGTCGGCCGCCCGCAGCGCCGCGATCAGCTCGCTCCGTCGCTCGTCGTCGGTCATACCCTGAGGGGGCGTGCCGGCGACCATAAACGGGTCGGAACGCCGGCGTCGGTGCCGCCTCCGAGCGCGTCGACGCCTACCGGTCGATGCCGGCCGCGCCGTCGACGACTGCCTCGACGTCCTCGGGGGTGATCACGGCCACGTCGCCGCCGACGGTGCGCTTCAGGGCGGCGGCCGCCGCGGCCCACTCCAGCCCGTCGGCGACGTCGCCGCCGTCGAGCCGCCTCGCGAGGTAGCCCGCGACGAACGCGTCGCCGGTGCCGATCGCGTCGAACGTCTCGGCGTCGAAGACGCCCTGCTCGTACAGCGCGCCGTCTCGCAGGGCGACCGCGCCCTCCGTTCCGCGGGTGACGACGACGGTGCGGAAGTCGAACTCGGAGGCGAGCCCGTGGGCGATCTCGACGGCGTCGCCCTCACGTCCGAGCACTTCGCGGGCGTCGCGCTGCGGGACGAACAGCGTGTCGACGTGCGCGAACAGGTCCTCGTAGGCCGCCCGCGCCGTCGCCGCGTCCCAGAGCTTCGCCCGGTAGTTCAGGTCGAACGAGCGCGCCGCGCCGGCCTCGCCCGCGGCCCGGAGCAGCGCGGTCGTCGTCTCCGCGGCCCGGTCGGAGAGCGCCGGGGTGATCCCGGTCGTGTGGAAGCGTTCCGCCGACTCCAGCGCGGCGGTCGGCAGCTCTCCGGGCGCGACCGTCGTGATCGCGGCGTCGGCGCGGTCGTAGATCACGGTCGTCCCGCGGGGTTCGCCGCCGTGTTCGAGGTAGTACGTCCCGACGCGGCTCGACTCGGGGTCGGCCCACGCGACGCCGGTTCGGACCCCGTGGCTCCGCAGCTCGCTCACGACCCGGCGACCGAGCGGCGACTCGGGGAGCTTCGAGAGCCAGACGGCGTCGGCGCCGAGCCGGGCCGCGCCGACCGCGACGTTGCTCTCCGCGCCGCCGGCCTGCACGTCGAGGGTCCGAGCGGTCTCTAAGCGGTCGCCCCGCGGCGGCGAGAGCCGGAGCATCGTCTCGCCGAACGTCACGAGGTCCGTCACGCCGACCACCTCGCGGGCCCGGCCCGCGCGCTCGCTGCGGTCGCCGCAGTCGCTGCGATGTCCATATCGGGGCGTCGGCGGGGGAGTACAAAAGGGCAGGCGATCCCGTCACCGGAGCGCCGACGCCAGCGCCACGGCGCCGAACAGCAGCAGCGCGAGCGCCGCGACCGGCTGCGAACCGGCGGCGGCGACGTAGACCCCGTACGCGACGGCCACCGCGAGCGCTCCCACGAGCGCGCTCGTCCCCGCGTGGACGGCGACGTTTCGGCGGGCGCGCGCCCCGCGCCCGACCTGCTCGCCGACCGAGAGGCCGTGGTCGGCGACGTCCCACGCGACCGCGAGCGCGACCCCGCTCGCGAGCAGTGGCTCGACGCTTCCGCCGCGGTATCCCGCGACGGCGAGGCCGACGACCCCCGCGCCGGCCGCCCACGAGAGGGTCCGCGGGGAGCGACGGGTCGACCCGGCGGCGAGGCCCACCGCCGCGACCCCGACGAGAGTGCCCCCGAGCGGCGCGGCGAGGAGCGCCGCGAGGCTCGCGACTCCGGCCGCGGCGAGGCTCGCCGCGACGGCGAGCGGCGGCGGTCGGGCGTCGCGCTCGGGCGGCTCGATCGGGTCGCTCGGCCCCTCGTCGCCGTCGATCGACCGCTCCGCGCTCACCGCGACCACCTCCCGGTCGCCCTCGCGACCGCGACCGGGAAGGACGCGTCCTCCCACTCGACCGCGCGGATCCCGGTCGACCGGAGCCCGCGGAGCCGCTCGCGGC
>NZ_JAXRUU010000125.1:0-2634 GCF_034497445.1 Halorubrum sp. AD140 | reverse complement strand
GACTGGTCGGCTGTTCGCGAGGAGATACTGGAATCGCTTGCGAACCGAGACACGACCAAGCGGAATGCGCAACGACATGTCGAGATCTTCCTGTACGCCGAGCGGTACGACGAGGCCATCGCCATCGCGGACCGGTTTTCTGACAACATGGTGGTCGAACCGGTCGCCGACGCCGTCTTCAAGGAGCGCCCGGAGGGGACGATCGACGCCTGCAAAGCACAGGTCGAACCGATCATCGAGGAGGGGAAATCACAGCAGTATCGACACGCCATAGACTGGCTAGCGACAGCCGGAAATGCGGCCGACGCTGCGGGCGAGCTCAACGAGTGGCGGGCCTACGTACAGGATCTGCGGGATGCACACTCCCAAAAGTACAAGCTCCGACCGATGTTGGAGGAGTTACTCGAGGAGTTCGAAGATCGATAGCACAACGGAGATCATGACTAACACGGACACCACAGATCGATTCGTCATCGAAGTCAGCCAAGTGGGTACTGTCGACCACATCGTCGACCTCGAAGCGGACTCAGCGGACGGGTCACCGTACGCCCCTCGACAAGACTTGCCGGGCGAAAAGCTGTGTGACCGGAGTACACGCTCACCCGCAAGCGAGTACATCACACTTCGAGATTACGCCGACTGGAAAGGTTTCGACAAGACGGCCTTCGAAGGTGATGCGCCGGACGAGGTATGTTCGTATTGCTGGACAGCGGTAGTCGAACATGCTAAGCGAGGAGAACAGCACGAACGCGATGGCGTCGACGACCGTATCGGGACAGTCGGCTACCGTCTCCGATGGAAGCAGAAGGGGCGTGCCCGCGAAGAGTGGTACGACATCGTCGTCCGGCCCGAAACAACCATAACGGAACTCGACAGGCTCGTCTGTCGGTTCACCACGCTCGATGACCTCCATCTTCGCATGTACGGTCTCGAAGACGAGTACATGGATTCGACACTCAACGTCATCCCGGATCAGCAGTTCACCGAGGTTAGAGACCCCTCATTCACGAACGCAAGCGAGGTAACGATTGCTGACGTCGCCGAACGTGCGACACTCTGGGAAGGCGACAAACTCAGCATGGTCTACGATTTTGGAACCTCCTCGCGCTATTATTGCGTCGTCAAGGAGGTGTACGATCTAGGGGAGATCGAGAAACTCCTCGAAGAACGTGACCCGATCGCAGCGACCGAGACAGCCGCGATCATCGACGAGAAACGACCCTAACAATAGCCACGAGCGGACAGTTGCCCCGCTCTTTTTCACCGCACTCCTCGAACGCGCAGTCAATGACCGACTGCCCGTACTGTGAGCGATCCTTCGCGGAAGAATCCGAGATCCGCAAGCATCTCTATGAATACCACGAGTCCGACGAACTCGGTCGGATCGACACCAAACGGGTTGAGCAGTACATCGACGACCACGACCTCGAAGAAAGCGACGACGATGCCACCCGTGCGCAGCAAGACACGGACGAAGCGGTAGGCATGACCGCGGCGACCAACCGCCAGTCAGATGAGCGGTGGGAGTTACATGACGTACAAGCGCTATCGACGAGGGAGATCACGGACAAGCTTGCCGAGCACGGTATCGACACGACCGAAGCGTCGTTCCGTGACCGTGCGGCCGTGGTTGACTCGGCGATGGCACTCGTCGACCAATGGGAGGACGACCACGATGTCGACGCGTCGGGATACGATCAGGATTTCATCTGGATGGCAGCTGAAGTGCTCTGGAGCCAATGGGCACCCGATGTCCCCTATCGGGAACGTATCTACGATCTGGTGCAGGACGGTCGAGAACTCCGTGAGCAGGACGACGACGCCGAAGCCTGCGAACAGTGGCTGAGTGCCTGGGAGGTCATCGTCGCCGTCACGCCGGACGACATCACGACAATCGAAGCGGCTGACGATTACCTCCCGAATGTACTCTCTCTGGAAGCATTCCTGCGATCACTCGACAATGACCTTGCCACCCTGGCAGCGGACGACCCAACCTATCACGATCGACGTCTCGAGTTCTGTCGCGAGGTCTGTACCCAATTTCCGGATGCACCCGACGAGTTCCTTCTTGACTTCCGCCACTTCGTCGCTGACTCGCTGACAGAGCTAGGACGAGTGACCAAGAGCAGAAGCGAGTTCGAGACGCTCATTCGAGACTACCCCGAGGATCCGTGGGCGTACAAGAAACTCGCGGATAGCTACTGGCGGGAGGGAGCTGACGAGCCAACAGCCGAGGAGCTGGAACGCGCCGTGAAATTGTACGAGCAGGCGCTGAATGCCGAAGGCTCCCTCGAACAGCCAGCAACCGTATCTGACCGGATCGGCGACCTCGAACGGCGGTTAGCTGATGTGGACACGTCCGAGGCACAAGAGAGATAGGGAGTCCCTGTCGGCTGGTTTACTTCGATCGTTGGCAGGTGTTGTCAATACCGTAAATAACATGTCCTGATAGTTATAGGAAGAAAGAATTTTTAGACCGAACATGATAACTAAACTATGCCGACCAAACTAATGTCTATTGGCGTCAGTGGTCTAGATGATATCCTCGACGGAGGGCTGATTCAGGGTCGGAACGTTCTCATGCGTGGCTCGCCAGGATCAGGGAAGACGATTTTTGGATTACACTTCCTCTCG
>NZ_JAXRUU010000124.1:0-2689 GCF_034497445.1 Halorubrum sp. AD140 | reverse complement strand
CCGCTCGTCGAGCCCGAGGTTCTCGGCGGCCGACTCCAGGTAGGAGGTGACGACGTTGATCGCGACCCGACCGTCGGTGAGGTGATCGAGCGTGGAGAACTCGCGCGCGAGCTGGTAGGGGTGGGTGTACGTCGTCGAGCGCGTCACGGCGAACCCGAGATCGTCGGTGACCTCCGCCATCGCGGGGACGAGGAGCTGCGGGTCGCTCGCGGGCGTCTGAACGGCCTTCTCCACGGCGGTGTGACGGTCGTCGCCGTACACGTCGTAGACGCCGCGCACGTCCGCGAAGAACACCGCGTCGAAGCCGCCGCGCTCGGCGGTGCGGGCGACCTCGGTCCAGTAGTCGCGGTCCGCGTACTCCGGCGACCGGTCGCCGGGGTAGGTCCACGATCCCGGCGAGACGTGCTCGACCGAGGCCATGGTGAAGAGGTTGAGGTGCAGATGGTCCGACATGGACCCGCGTACGCGGGCCGGAGGTAATACCCCACAGAAAGGGGCGTCACTTGTCGGCGTCGCTGACGGAAGCGGGGCCGCGGGGAGGAGAGTGACGGACGAGAGGGAGAGAGCGAACGAGACTACGGCGACGCCGTCTCCGGCGAGGAGACGTACGCGGCGAAGTCGGAGGTCGTGATGATCCCGATGGGCGTGTCGCCGTCGACGACGGGCACGTGGTGAAAGCCGTGTTCGATCATCGTCGCGGCGACGTCCGAGACTGAGTCCTGCGCGCCGGCCGTGATCGGGTCCGGGGTCATGTACTGCTCGACGGTCGTCTCCGCCTTCGGCTGGCTCTTCGCGACGATGTCGACGAAGTCTGTCGTGGTGAGAATGCCGACCAGCGCGCCGTCGTCGTCGACGACCAGCGCCGAACTGACGTCGTTGTCGAGCAGCACCGCCGCCGCGTCCTCGACCAGCGTGTCGGGCGTGACCGTGTGGAGGTCGCTCGTCATCAGCCGCGCGACGAACACGTCGTCGATTTCGTCCATACCTGAGAGTCCGCCGCTCGGGGTATAAGGATTCCCACAGCGATCGCCGGCGATCACCGGAACCGCGAGAGCCCGGACTGCCGGCGCGGTCCCGCGCCGTCGGGATCGGCAACCCAGGCGGTGCGCTCGTCGCGGAGCCGGTCGCGGTCGAGCTCGGGGGGATCGGCGGGGTCGTGCGCGTCACAGCCCGCGCCGCACTCGCGCCCCGGGTCCACCACCCGGTCGAACCGCTCGCAGAACGGCCGGCCGTCGGCGGTCGACGCCGCGTTCGCGCACGTCGGCGGCGACGGACGCCACCCCTTGCCGTACGCCCGCTCCGCGATTCGGCGCCGCTTGCGGGCCTTCGCGTCCGGATAGACGAGCGCCACGTCGGTCCGGAGCGAGCCCTCCGCGCGGATCTCGACGCCGGGCGCGTCGGGCGAGAGCGGCGTCGGCTCTCGGACCACCTCGCGCTCGCCCGTCTCCGGATCGAACCGCCAGACGCCGACCGCGTCGGGGACGCGGTTGAGGTGCGCGCGGGTGACGTAGGAGGCCGTCGCGAGCACGACCTCGTCGAACAGGCCGAGCGCGACGTCATACCGTAGTTGCGCCGCCAGGTCGCCGGGCGTTCCGAGGTCGGGTTTGTTCTCGATCGCGGTCAGCGAGCCGACCCAGTCGTCCGGGTACCGGGCGGTCGCGCGCACGACCGGGCGTCCGTCGCGCCGCTCGCGCTCGAGGTACCCGACCTCGACGGCGCGCTCGACGACCGCGGCGGCCCGGTC
Source organism: Halorubrum sp. AD140 (assembly GCF_034497445.1). NCBI lineage: Archaea > Methanobacteriati > Methanobacteriota > Halobacteria > Halobacteriales > Haloferacaceae > Halorubrum > Halorubrum sp. AD140. Next base: position 945 of record NZ_JAXRUU010000124.1, on the reverse strand, counting down.
CGGCGGGAGGTCGAACGCGTCGGCGACGGGGACCGCCTCGCCCGGGCCGACCGCCGCCTCGATCGCGGGGGCCGGGATCCGCTCGGGCGTGATCGTCGCCCGCCGGTCGAACCCCGGGCCGGACTCCAGCACGCAGACGTCGACGATCCGACCGCCCGGTGCGGTGACGCCGGATCCGAGCTGCCGGGCGACGACGCGGTCCGCCGATTCGAGCGCGGCACACAGCGCCAGCTCGAACCGGAACTCCATGCGTGTCGACAGGGGCGCCGACGAGTAAAGCCCGTCGGCGGACGGGACGCGGCGGGGATTCCAGAGTCACCGCGGTCGAAACCGGTATTCCACGTCGGCGCCTAGCGTCGGCCATGCGCCGGGTCACCCGGAACCTCCTCGTCGCCGTCGCGCTGATCCTCGTCGCGCTGCTCGCGCTGGGCGCCCTGCCGAGCTACCTCGGCAGCGGCGACCCGTACTACCTCACCGCCGAGCCGATCGAGACCGACGAGCCCGCGGCGGACGTGAACAACGCGTCCGACCGCCGGTACCCGTTCCTCACGGGCGCGCTGACGAGCGACGACGGGCGTTCAGAGGGGTACCAGACCGGTCCGTACGGGATGAAAGAGTGGTTCACCCACACGCCGTTCGACGAGGTGGACGCGCTCGCACAGCGGGTGCCGGAGGCCGCGACCGACGACGGGGTCCGCGTGCGCTACGAGGGCCGGACGTACCACGTGGAGGTGGTCCGATCGTGAGCGACGACGAGCACGGGAGTGAAGGGGAGGAGGTGGCCGATCGCGACGCGCCGAGCGGTGACGACGCGCCGAGCGGTGACGGCGCCCCCGCCGACCGCGACGCGCCGGCCGCCGACCTCCGCGACCTCCCGGACTTTTCGGACGGTCGAACCCACTCGCTGCCGGGCGAGCCCGAGTGGCCGGTCAGGGAGGTCGCCGT
>NZ_JAXRUU010000123.1:0-2705 GCF_034497445.1 Halorubrum sp. AD140 | reverse complement strand
TGGGTGATTTCGGATGACTGCCCCCGTATCCGACGGCGACGCGGAGCCGGCGCCCGCCCCCGCGGTCCGCCTCGTTCGCGGCGACTTCGCGGTCGCCGACCTCGACGCGTTCCTCGCCGACCTCGACGGGGTCGCAGAAGAAACCGGCGCGGTCGTCCAGGCGTTCGACGCCGACCTCGTCGTCTCCGCGACGCAGCTCCGCGAGGCGGCGCGGCTCGCCGCGCGGGCGATCGCCCGCGGCGAGGCGGTCGCGCGTGACCCCGGCGTCGAGATACTGCTGTACGCGGCCGGGAGCCGACAGATCGACCGCGCCCTGGAACTCGGCGTCGCCGAGGGGGAGCGCGCCGCCGTGGTCCTCGTTTCGGACTTCGGCGACGTGTCAGGCGCCGACCGGCCGCCCGCGGACCTCGACGAAGCGGTCGAGGGGGTTCGGGGGCTCGCCGTCGGCTCGGCCGGAATCATCGACGGAGACGACCTCAACGGCGCGTTCGACGCGGACCGCGTCCGCGAGTTCTACGGCGTCACCGACCGCGAACTCGCCGCGACGACCGGCGACCTCGCCGACGTCGTCCGCGAGCGCGTCACGCTGCTGGACGTCGAGAAGTGACTGCGGGATCGCGACCCGCCGACTGCCACCCCCTTCGTTTCGACTGGAAACCGCGGAACGTGGGCGCCGCTCGGTTCCAAGCGAAGCGAGACGCGAGAGAAGTAGTCCATCCTGGATTCGAACCAGGGTCGTTGCCCCCAGAAGGCAACAGGATTGGCCACTACCCCAATGGACTGCGCACTCTCAGATAGCCCGCACGTCTTTGTAAGCGTTGCGCGTCGCGACCGCCGTGCGACTCCGTGACGACCCTCGGGGACCGAACCGCTCTCGGATCGCGTTCGTGCGCACATCGACGCGTTTTACTCGACTCAATCCGCACGAAGCTGTATGTACGTCGGACGATTCGTCGTCGTCGCGCCCGGGATCGGCGGCTACCGCGTCTCCTCGCGCTCGTTCCCGAACCGCCGCGTCCGTGACCGCGGCGAGACGCTCACCGTCGGCCCGACGCCGGACGCGCCGGAGACCGACAACCCCTACGTCTCCTACAACTGCGCGCGGGCGGTCGAGACGCCGACCGGTGAGCCGCTGGCCGCCCTCGGCAACGGCTCGCACGTCGACCCGATCGCGGAGAAGTTAGCGCAAGGCTACCCCGCCCGCGACGCGCTCGCGTCGGCGCTGCTCGCGCTCGACTACGAGAAGGACGACTACGACACGCCCCGGGTCGCCGGCGTCGTCGCCGCCGACGCGGCGACGATCGGCGTCGTCCGCCGCGACGCGCTGCTCGTCGAGGCCGTCGAGGAGCCGACCGTCGTCGCGACCTACGAGACGGACTCCCCCGAGCCGTACGACCTGACCGCGACCGACGCTTCGTCGGTCGCGACCGAACTGCTCGGCGCCGACCTCGAACACCCCGTCTGCGCCGCGGGCGCGACCGTCGACGAGGACGGCGTCTCGCTCGCGTTCGACAACGGCGGCGACTGACCGGCCGGTTGCCCGGTCGCCGGAACCCGCGGTCTCACGGGGGACCGCCGGACGCGGCCGCCCGCCTTTCCGCCTCCCGACGCCTTTTGCCTCCCCCGTCCGACTGACGCGCATGGAGCGCGTCACCGCCGCCGACTACCGCGACCTCGCGGTCCCGTCCGACCCCCGGATCTCGCCGGACGGCGACCGCGTCGCCTTCGTGCGCCGCCAGCCGAACGACGACGAGGGGTACGAGACGACCGTCTACCTCGTCGACGCCGCGGGCGAGGACGACCCGCGCCGGCTCACCCTCTCGGAGGGCTCCGACGCCGAACCGCGCTGGAGCCCCTCCGGCGACCGGCTCGCCTTCACCTCAACCCGCGGCGCCGCCGACGACCGCCAGCAGCTGTGGGTCCTCCCGCTCGACGGCGGCGAGGCCCGCCGCGTCACCGACGCCGTCGGCGGCGTCTCGCAGATCGCGTGGTCGCCCGACGGCGAGCGGATCGCGTTCGTCCAGTCGGTGACGGCCGACGACCGCGAGGCCGACCGCGACCTCGCGGTGCCGGACGACTACGAGCCGGAGGAGCACCCCGACCCGCGCGTCATCGACCGGACGGTCTACCGGTCGGCGAAGCGCTACTTCGACGGGCGACGGCCGGGCGTGTACGTCGTCGACGCGGACGCGACCGTGGGCGGCGTCACCGACCCCGATCCGGCCGAATCGGGGGCGGTCGCGCGCGTCACCGACCGCGACGCCGACTTCGCCGCGCCCTCGTGGGGCGACGCCGACACGCTGTACTACACCGAGGCGGTCGGCGACGACCCCGACGACTCCGTCGAGATCGCGATCCACGCCCACGACTTCGCGGCCGACGAGGCCGAGCGCGTCCACACCACGACCGGCTGGGGAGCGTCGCTCGCCGCGACCGCCGACGGGCGCGTCGCGTTCACGCACGCGGAGCCGGATCAGGTGTCGATGCAGCCGACGGACCTCCGCGTCCTCGACGCGGAATCGGGCGCGGTCACCGACCTCACCGGCGACCTCGACCGCGGGCTCGGCCGGGAGACGACGCCGCAGTGGGGCCCGGACGACGAGACGCTGTACTTCGCGACGCCCGACGAGGGGAAGACCGCGCTGTGGCACGTCCCCGCCGACGGGAGCGCCGACCCCGAGCGTCTGCTCCGGCCCGGCACCGTC
>NZ_JAXRUU010000122.1:0-2859 GCF_034497445.1 Halorubrum sp. AD140 | reverse complement strand
TCCTGCGGGACCTCCTCGCGGAACGCGCGGTAGATGAGCTTCGGTTCGAGGAAGACCACCGGGTCGGGGTCGCGGATCGACGCCGCGAGCAGCCCCTTCGCGTCGTACGGCGTCGAGGGGATGACCACCTTGAGGCCGGCCTCGTGCGCGTAGAACGCCTCCTTCGACTCGGAGTGGTGCTCCGGCGCGCGGATCCCCCCGCCGTAGGGCGCGCGCAGGGTCATGGGGAGGGTGAACCGGCTCCGGCTCCGGGCGCGGAACCGCGCCATGTGCGAGACGATCTGGTCGAAGCCGGGGTACATGAACCCGGAGAACTGGATCTCCGGGACCGGCCGGAGTCCCATCGCGGCCATGCCGACCGCGCAGCCGACGATGCCCGACTCCGCCAGCGGGGTGTCGACGACGCGGTCGCCGCCGAACTCGTCGAAGAGGCCCTCGGTCGCCCGGAAGACGCCGCCGTTCTTCCCGACGTCCTGTCCGAGCACGAGAACGTCGTCGTCCTCGCGCATCTCGCTGTACAACCCGTCACGTACCGCCTGTACGACGGTGAGATTCTGTGTGTCGCTCATTTACTCCTCTAAGAACGCCTCGTCGCCGTGCGCCTCGCGGAACGCCGCGAACTCCTCCCGCTGTCGCTTCAGTTCGTGCGGGAGCTCCGCGTACGCGTGTTCGAACAGCTCGCTCGGGGTCGGTCGCGCCTCCGACTCCGCCTCGTCGATCGCGTCGGCGACGCGCTCCTCGACCGCGGTCCCGATCTCCGCGACGCGCTCGTCGTCGAGGACCCCCTCCGAGCGGAGGTACGCCTCCAGCCGCGGGATCGGGTCCTTCGCCTTCCAGCGCTCGACCTCGTCGTCGTCGCGGTAGACGGTGGGGTCGTCGGCGGTCGTGTGCGCGCCGAACCGGTACTGGATCGCCTCGATCAGCGTCGGGCGCGGCCGGTCCGGCTCCGGGTCGCGCGCCTTCTCCACGGCGGCTCTCGTGACGCTGTACACCGCGAGGGGGTCCATCCCGTCGACCTGTACCCCGTCGATCCCGTACGCCTCGGCCTTCTGCGCCAGCGTTTCGCTGCGCGTTTGGCGCTCGCGAGGCACGGAGATCGCCCACTGGTTGTTGTTACAGAAGAAGACCGCGGGCGTGTCGAACACGCCCGCGAAGTTGACGCCCTCGTGGAAGTCGCCCTCGCTGGTCGCGCCGTCGCCGAAGTAACAGAGGAACACCTCGTCGGTCCCGCGGAGCTTCGCCGCCCACGCCGCCCCCGTGGCGTGAGGCACCTGCGAGGCGATCGGCACGGCCACCGGGAAGGCGTTGACGTCGGCGGGCGCCCTGTTGCCGGCCTGGTGGCCCATCCAGTAGAGGAGGGTCTGTTTCAGCGGGAGGCCGCGGACCAGGGCCGCCCCGTGCTCGCGGTACGAGGGAACTATCCAGTCGTCCTCGTCGAGCGCCGTCGCGGAGCCGATCTGGGCGCCCTCCTGTCCCGACAGCGGCGGGTACGTCCCCATTCGCCCCTGTCGCTGGAGGCTCACCGCCCGGCCGTCGAAGTGGCGCGCGAGCCGCATGTGCCGGTACATGTCGACGAGTTCCCCCTCGTCGAGGTCGGGCACGTCGCCGACGACCTCGCCGTCCTCGTCGAGCACGCGGACCGGATCGTCGTACGCCCTGTCGAATACGCTCACGGTCGAACCCACCTGTGCATGTCCGAGTAGTTCGCCGCCCGGGTAATATTGTTTTCGTAAATAATTTAGTATACTCAGAAATCGGTAGATGCACTGAGAGACTGTCCATCAGACTCCGAGAGAACCGGACATTTTTGAACATCTCGCGACGACCTCGGCAATATTTTCGTCGACTCGGCGGATTCTCCGAACGTTAACGGACAAACGGGAAGGTTTCTCGAGGGATCGAAACCGCGGCGAGACGAACTCGGGGCTCGGCGGGTGGATCCGAGCAGGCGCCGCAACCAGCGGAGTGCGACTACCCGAGCCGGAAGGAGGGTTCGTCGCGCTCGCCGCGCTCGTCGTCGAGGTCCTCTAAGTGGATCACGTCCTCCTCGTCGCCGTCCAGCTGCTCGCGGAGGTGGTTGACGTACCGCTTGTGCTCTTCGAGCTGCTCGCGGAGGTGGTCGGCCTCCAGCTCCAGCCGCTCGTGTTCGCGAATGAAGCTCTTGGGCACCTCGACGCGCGGGGGGAACGATTCGCCCGGCTCGGCCATGCTCTCGAGCTCCGCCTCGGGGACCGCGCGGACCTGTCCGTCGTGGGCAACGAGCGTGTCCACGTAGTCCCGGAACACCGCCGACAGCGAGATGTCCCGCTCCTCGGCGATGTCGCGGAGCGCCTCGAACGCGTCCTCGCTGACGCGGAACGAGATCGTCTTGTTCTTGTTGCCCATCACCGATCGCTGCTCGCGCGAGTCACTTAAGCGTTTGTCAGACGGTGACGAAGGGGGAGTAGAATACCGCCGGATACGGGCGTGAGACCCGCGATCGCTTCGGCATTCAGGTCGAGAGCCGCGCGCGGACCGAGCGGTTTCCGCCGCCGGTCAGGGCTCCGGCGTCCCTGCCGGATCCGTCGCGTCGGCATCGTCGGAGGCGTCGCCGTCGGCGGGGTCCTCGTCCGCGGCGTCGTCGGCGAGCTCGTCGCCGGAGCCCTGGTCGAGGTCCTCTAAGGCAGCCAGCGCGGCGGCCTTGTACGTCTCGGGATCGAAGTCGTACTCCTCGCGGGCCATCCGCGCGTACTCGTTCCCCTCGTCGTCGAACGCGGCGACCCGCTCGAGCGTTCGCGTGGCCGTCTCGGCGACCCAGCGGTCGCGGGTGGCGGCGTCGACCTCGGTGATCGACTCGGGGCGGACGGAGACCCGGACGGT
>NZ_JAXRUU010000121.1:0-2897 GCF_034497445.1 Halorubrum sp. AD140 | reverse complement strand
ACGTATGAGTGGATGGACGGGTCCGATCGGGAGTGGTGTCTGGAGTTCCCAGTCGAGCGGTCCGCGTACGGTGCGGCGGCTAGTGAGTCGCACGGTTATCTGAGCGGTTTCGAAGCGGCGAAGGCGAGCGACTACGCCAAACGGCTTGTAGAGGCGCTCTCCGATGCGAGTACAACGGGCAGTCGTGCTCCGCAGTCACTCTCCGAGTCGAGCCGTTTCGAACGAGTGGTTGGGTTCGTCCGCTCGCTCGACTACGTAACAGACGCGAAATCGACGGGAAAACCAGACTACATTCGAACCGTCGTGGAGACGCTCGTCGACGGTTGCGGTGACTGTGAAGATCTCGCGTATCTGCTGGTCGGGATGCTTTCACAACCAGCATTCGGTTACCGGACTGCAGCGGTCGTGCTTCCCGGCCACATGCTTGCGGCCGTCCACAGAGATGATCTCCCAGGGACGTACGCCGACGCACCGACGCTGCCGGGAGGGACGTACGTCGCGATAGAAAGCGTCATGACCCGTCCGATCGGTGACTTCCAAGAGAGACCCGTGTTAGTGGTGTACGGTGACGGCGTCGAGTACGTTGACCAGTCGGCGATTGCCGACACCGGCGAAGAGCTTCTCCGAGATCCGACGCAGTTTCAAACACTTGCCGACGCGTCGACAAAGGTTTGAACTGACCCGAACGGCTATCATACATACGGAAAATCACAACAGGAACAGATACAACGGTGAGGGTCGTGATACATTGGTCGTATATTCTTAGAGAAAATTCGTCAGTTCGGTCTCTCTTGCAGACTTATTGTTACCCTCTTTTGATGTGAGGTCATAAACACAGACCCGATCCCAGTCAAAGTAGTCCAGTAGTTCAGTAGTTCTGCCGCAACCAAAAAATACATTAAGAAATGTAATATTATATAAATGTACATATATGAACAGAGTACCAAATACCCCCACCTATGAGAAGCGCTATGGTCCGTTTTGCGACGCTTCGGGAGAGTGGAACTTCGAGATCCGGGAGTACCAAGACGATCTCAACACGATCGTTCCATCAGATATTCCTCCAGATCCAGATCCTCAAGAGGCTTACCGTGCCGCTGTTTTTCTCGAAGGCTACATCGAAGAACAGAAAGCCACAGCGAACTGGTCGGATGCCGCGCTCAATGAGTTTGAGTCCTTCGAATCCACTCTCGAAGTTGAAGCCGTCGCAAGGGCTCTCAGAGAAATTTCAGAGTAGTTCGACACTAACCCAGATCAAACATGAACTACACACTACAGCCCGATGAACGCGTTTCAGAAGGAATCAAACGCATCATCGATACGAAAGTACAACGGGGAATTGAGCATATAGGCAGTGACACGGATACCCACGAGACGGTCCATGAGGTTCGAAAGCGGTATGAGGAATTTCGAGCGGCGGTTCGTCCTGTCCGTCCCGTCTTGCCGACTTATAAACAGGAGAACCTCCACTACTGGGGAGCGGCTCACGAGTACGACCCGGTCCCCTGAATGTTGGACGGAGGCTGACCTGAAATATATTTAGAATTACAATTGGGGATTCAACCAGAGATATATTTAAACCGTCAACTGTTGGAATTTCTCCCGAAGCACGATTCGTCCCTGAAAACTAAATAACGATATAGACTACTATTACAAACGGTTTACTTCGATGGGAGAGTATGTTTTCTTGAAAGCCGATCCCTACATGAGGAACGGTGCCGCTCCACGTCTCAAAATGAATATAAAACCACAGTTCGGCGATGCCCTGGAAGCACATCACAAACGATTAGACGTTGATCGGTACGGTGAGGTCTACATCGTCGGCGATGTTCACGGGAGCCGAGAAATTCTCGAGCGGCTCCTTAGAGAGCTCGAATTAGGTGACGATGACCTCGTTGTCTTTGTCGGCGACCTCGTCCGAAAAGGGCCAGACAGTCCGGGTGTTATTGACCTCGTCCGTGAGGATCCGCGTCTCGTCAGTGTCCGCGGAAACAACGAACAGAAGATCGTGCGCGGAGATAAGAACCCAGACTGGCTCCGAGACGGCGACCGCGAGTATTTCGAATCACTTCCGATCGCTATTTCGTTCGATGATGTGATCATTGTACACGGCGGGATCGATCCGCAACGGTCGCTTGCAGACCACACCGTCGAAGAGCTGTTGACGATGCGCTCCCCGCACGGTGATGGATATGACGGACCGTTCTGGTACGATGACTACGACGGGCCACATCGCGTCTTCTTCGGTCACACTGTCCATGACCATCCGGTAGAGCGCGAACACGCCGTCGGTCTTGACACCGGCTGCGTCTACGGCGGTACACTCACTGCGTACGACTACCGAAACGACGAGTTCCTCTCCGTTGAGGCGAAGACTCACGAAGAACGCGCCAACTCGAAAATAGTAAGTCCAGTCTGAACGGACTTCCTCACTCGCATATAAACTCACTCGGCTTTGGTGAAATCCTTGGTAGTTGATAGGTTCACACCTCTAATCGCTGCGTACAGGAAACGCACGAGTCGTTCAATACAGGTCAAAGGCCTCACAATCATTATCTTATCGGGAACCAACCCAATATGTGTGACAAAAACAATTTGGGCACTTGCTGTAGCATACGGCCTCGTTGGCCTCGGTCTATTCTACAGTCTAGCAATAGACTCTAGTGAACTGTTTTTAGCTATGACTACCGTCATCTATGTTCTAATGCTTCCATTAGCATATTTGGTTTATAAAAAGCGAGTAGTAGGTGAGTAGTCACTCAAGAAACGGTCAATACGCAGCTCCCGCAGACCGGCTGTTTCAGAAAAGTATATGTCTGAATTAGAGGATTTCAACAGCGCCACGCGCTTAGTCACTCGTACTCGGTCTGAAGGCGACTGCGTGCTCCAGCACGTGT
>NZ_JAXRUU010000120.1:0-3066 GCF_034497445.1 Halorubrum sp. AD140 | reverse complement strand
GGCGAGCGGGACGCCGGCGTCCGCGCGCCGGCCGGCCGGACAGTCGAGGACGACGGCGCCGCGCTCCCGCTCGATCGACGCCACCGCGCCCTCCAGCGCCGACAGGTCGCAGGCGCGCGCACCGGCGAACGTCCGTCCGCAGGGAACGATGTCCACCGGACCGGTCCGGAGCGTCTCCGTCGGGTCGGCGGCGCCCGCGAGCACGTCGTGGAGGTCGGGGCCGCGCCCGCCGGGGAGATCGGCCATGCCGAGGTCCGCGTCGACGACGACGGCGTCGAGCGCGGCCGCGACGTTGTACGCGAGCGTCGTCTTTCCGACGCCGCCTTTGCCGCCGGCGACCGCGAGGATCACGCGAGCCGCTCCAGCGCCGCGATCGGCGCGTCGGTCGCCTCCGCGCGCTCCGCGAGGGCCGACGCGCGTTCGCCCACCGCCCGCAGCCGCTTCGCGTCGGCCGCGACGCGTTCGTCGAGGTCGGCGAGAGCGTCGACGCCGCCGGCCTCCGCGACCAGTTCCGTCGCCGTCTCCACGTCGGCGTCGGTCAGCCGCTCCGCCGGGTCGAGTCGCGACTCGACGGCGGCGAACCAGTCGTCGATCGCGTTCACGGGCGGCGTCTCGTCCGCGTCGCACTCGTCTCCGCCGTCGGTGACGGCGTCCGGGTCGTCTGCGTGAGCGTCCGGGTCGTCGTCGAGAGAGCCGTCGCCGATCCCCATCTCCCCGCCCTCGACCGCCGCTCGCGGCGGCCGGTGGTCCGCGAGCATCCAGAGCGCGTCAGCCGCGCCCGATGGACCGCTCTCGCTCCGATCCGCCGACGCAGCTCCGAACGCCGGCCCGCCGTCTCCAGCGTCTCCGCCGTCGACGACCCGCACCGGGGGCTCCACCGGCGGCGCCGGCACTGCGAACCCGACGCCCCGTCGCTCGTCCGGATCGAGCCGAAGCGTCACTCCGGTCGCGTCCCATCCCGGCTCCGGCACGCCGGCCCGCCGCGGCGGGAGCACCGGGGCGTCGAACCGGCCCTCGATCCGCATCCGGCGGCTCACCGCGTCGTCGTTGTGTACCAGACAGCGCACCAGCGACGCACCCGCTATCTCGTCGACGGTCCACGAGAGGTCCATACGCCGGTTGCCGCCGAATCGTACTTAAAATCACGTCGAGGCTCTCGCTATCGATCCGGCGTCGCGTCCGGGAGAACGACCTCGACGCCGAGCGCCGCCTCGGGCGCCGTCCAATCGCGCTCGGAGAACCGGCGGGCGGCGTCGGCGCCCAGACACACCGGCCCGTCGAGGTCGGCGATCCTGACCGCGGCGAGCGACGCGGCGAGCGGCGCCCCGTCGTAGGCCGACGGCCGCGACCCGGCCCGAGCGGGGTCGCCCCCCGGCACGGAGCCGAGCGCGTCGCGGAACGAGGGATACACCGCGGCCGCGAGCTCTCGTCTGGCCTCCCGTTGGCGGTTCCGGAGCCGGTCCGCGAGCCCGAGCCGGCGCTCGCGCGCGTCGCGGGCGGCGGCGGCTCGCTCGCGAGCGCGTTCGAGCGCCTGTTCGGCCGCGATCCGCTCCGTCTGCACGCTCGCCAGCTCCGCCGCGGCCTCCTCGAGGTCGGCGAGCGCCGCGTCGGCGTCGGCCGCCACGTCCCGACGCGCCCGAACCTCGCCACGGAGCGCCGCGACCCGCTCTTTCAGCCGCTCCTCGGCGCCGTTCGCGGCGGCAACTCGACGCCGAGCCGGCGCGAGATCGACCGGATCGACCTCGATCCGATCGATCTCCTCGTGAAGCTCGACCAGCTCGTCTCTGACCGACGATTCGATCCCGAGCGATCTGGCCGCCGCCGCGAGCTCTCGACGGCGGCTCGTCCCGGTCGGCACCCGGCCGAGCACGTCCGCCGGCCGGGGGATCGGATCGGCGGCAGGGATTTCGTCCCGGTCGGCGCCGTCGCTCTCAGGACCGCCCTCACGCTCGCTGCCGGCCGGTCCGGACGCGTCGGTCACAGCTCTTCGCCCCGCATCGTCTCCGGACTCGGATGGTCGGTGCCGGCGGCGAACGCGGCGTACGGCGTCGCCTTCTCGTCGCGGTTCGCGTACGCGGCGGCCGCCTCGCGGACTCGCTCGTCGAGGGCGGAGAACTCGTTGAAGGGCTCCGTCCGCTCGATCTGGACGTCGCCGCCGTGCGACTCTCGGAGCCGCACGGCGAGAAACGCGGCGTACTCCGTCGCCTCCAGCAGCGCCGCGCGGCCGAACCGCCGCACGATGGGTTCCTCGTGGCGTCGACACAGGTTCCGGAGGCCGGTGCGTGCCGCCTCCGAATACGTCACGATCAGCAGCACGAACGCGGGTGATGGATAATCGAACTTATCGGTTCCGAACTACTCCGACCGCTAGACTCGTTCGACCTCGAACTCCGGGACCGCGTCGTTTTCGGAGCCTGTCAGATCGTCGGAGTTGTTCGGGTCGCTCGCCGCGTCGCGTTCGCGGTCCTGGGACGGATCGATCCCCGAGAGCGCGAGCACGCGCTCCCGCGCGGCCGGCGCCGAGGGCGCCACGACGATCCGACCGTCGACCGGTTCCTCGCCGGTCGCGCGGAACACCTCGTCGTCGCCGTCGAACTCCGTCGCGTAGGTCCGCAGCACCGCGGCCACCCGCCGCTCCGTGTCGGCGAGGTCGGCCTCGCCGCTCTCGAAGGCACGAAGCGCGTCTTCGACGTTCCGGATGGCGGAGATTCGGTCCATCTACGTCGTCCGGAGGTGCCCCTGCTTCGGCTCGTACACCTCGCCTTTCGTGCGGAGCTTCTCGATCTCTCCCTCCGCCTTCCCGGGGTCCATGCCGATCTCGCCGGCGCGGTCGAGCACCTCCTCGACGGGCGCGCCCTCCTCGTACTCGTCTTCGATCTCCGAGATGAGTCCCTTGATGTTCTTGATGCGGTCGCGCTGGCTCTTGGAGGTGCCCGTCTCGACGACGTCGGCGTCGAACTGGCCCGTCTCGGGGTCCACGCCGATGTCCTTCAGGCACGACTCGACGATGTCGGTCGCGCGGTCGGCGTCCTCGCGATCGACGGTGTCCGAGAGCCGGACCCGGGC
>NZ_JAXRUU010000119.1:0-3124 GCF_034497445.1 Halorubrum sp. AD140 | reverse complement strand
GGGAACGCGGCGACCTCACAGGCCGCGCCGAGCGCGACGACGTTCCGCATGATCGCCCCGCCGGCCTCCTCGGCGAGCCGCTTGAGCGGGACGTCGATCCCGATCATCCCGTCGGGGATCTCGACGTCCTGCATCGTGGTCCGTTCGCCGTCGTAGATGATCACCGAGCCCTCGTGGAGCTCCTCGAGGTTCTCCTCGATGGTCCGGGGCGTCAACGCGATGAGCACGTCGAGCCGGTCAACGACGCTCTGTACCTTGTCGACGGAGGTCCGCACCTTGTACGCGGTGTAGCCACCTCGGATCCGCGAGGCGAAATCCTTCGACGTGAACACGTGTCGACCCGCCCGAGAGAGCGCTTGCGCGAAGATCTTCCCGGTCGAGTCGATGCCGTCGCCGGCTTCCCCGCCGACGGCCCAGTTGAAGTCCGCAGCCATGCTATGCCGGAGCTTTCGCCGGACTCATCAAAAGACTTCTGGAAGGAGCTACCGAGAATTTTCTGGACATACGTGTACTTTCTCGCGAATATTGACGCTTGTGAGTCCCTACAATCGCGTTCGAGCGCTTCACGGTGAACGAACGTTTTCTCAAATCCTCGAGATCGGACTTCCCAGTCACGGGTCGTTTCGACGTTCGTCGAAATACCGAGGTCGCGCGGCGGCGACGCGCACTGGCACCGACGCGGTTCGCTCCGTCACCGACGGCGGCTCGATTCGCCGGCGGCTTTCGACACGGGCAGCACCGACGCGGACGGGAACACGTTTGTGTCCGCCGACCGGATCGGCGGTATGGACACGACAGCGACGGTCAGCGCGGTCGAGACGGTCGGCCGCGACACGTACGCCCTCCGCTTCGAGGCGCCCGACGGGTTCGCCGCCGAGCCCGGCCAGTTCGTGAAGCTCGGGACCGAGATCGACGGCGAGCCCGTGGCTCGCTTCTACACGCTCTCGTCGCCGACAGTCGGCGACACCTTCGAGGTCACGGTGGGGATCGATCCCGAGGAGGGCGGCGACTTCTCCGCGTTCCTCGCCGGCGCCGAGGCGGGCACGGAGATGACCCTCTCGGGTCCGTTCGGCGACCAGCACTACGACGGCGAGCCGCGCGCGGTCGTGATCGCGGGCGGTCCCGGCGTCGGCCCGGCGGTCGCCATCGCGGAGCGCGCGCTCGACGACGGCGCCGAGGCCGCGGTCGTCTACCGCGACGACGACGTGTCGCACGAGGACCGGCTGGACGCGCTGGCGGAGCGCGGCGCCGCGATCCACCTCCTCGACGCGGACGAGGCGCTCGACGGCGCGGTCGCCGAGGCGCTGACGGGAGCCGAGGGCGAGACCGTCTTCGTCTACGGCTTCGCCGACCTCGTCGCAGACGCCGAGGCCGCGATCTCGGCCGCCGGCGGCGACGCCGACGCCGCGAAGGTCGAGAACTTCGGCTAGACGCGATATATTACGCCCTAGCAGCTCATTTATAACGAAGGAGTTGGGTATCTAGCGGGGATACCTCCAAAGCCCCAGCCGCTCGGCGATACGTCGCCGCAGTCGTTGTGACGGAGAACACCTCCAAAGCCCCAGCCGCTCGGCGATACGTCGCCGCAGTCGTTGTGACGGCGAACACCTCAAAAGCCCCAGCCGCGAGGACTCGCGTGACTCGCTGCGCTCCTCGGTCGCTCACTTCGTCGCCGGCGCGTAGCGCCGGCTGCCAGAGGGACCTTCGGTCCCTCGCTGTTCGCTCTCTGCGGTGCTTGCGTCGTCAGGCTTCGTCCTTCCGAGAGACTCCGTCTCTCGTCTTCCCGCTCGCGCTGCTCGCGGGAATCACGGCTGCCCCTTTGAGTCCCACCCCGACCGCACAGCACCGCAGCCTCACACCTCCCCAACCTCGTCAGTCGCCCTCCGCGTTGCTCCGGACGACTGACTCCCTCGCGGACTCCTCGCGGTCGCCGGCGGCGACCGCTCGGAGGCGCGCCACCGCGATCCGTCTGCGGATTACTCTCCGAAGTAGTCGGCCAGCCGCTCCGCGGCCTCGACGGCGCGCGGGGTGACGAGGGCGAACCGGATCCACTCGTCGCGGGCGACCCCGAACGCCTCGCCGGGCATCCCCGCGACGCCCGCCTCGTCGACCAGGCGCTTCACGTTCGCCATCGTCCCGGGGAACCCCTCGAAGCGCGCGAGCACGTAGAAGGCGCCGTCGGGGCGGCTGTACTCGGCGCCGGCCGCGTCGAGCGCCTCGGTGAACGCGTCCACGCGGTCCGCGAGAAGCTCGCGGGCCTCCGCGTAGTAGCTCGGCGACGTCTCCGCGAGCGCGTGGTGGACCGCGTGCTGCGAGGGCCGCGGCCCGGCGACGTTCACGAGCATGTGCCGCGTCTTCGCGTCGTCGACGTGCTCGGCGGGGAAGAGCCCGTATCCGACCCGAAATCCCGTGATCGCCATCGACTTCGAGAAGCCGTTGGTGACGATCACGCGGTCGGACCCCAGCGTCAGCGCGGACTCGAAGCGGCCGGTCAGGTCGAAGTGGTCGTACACCTCGTCGACCAGGACGAGGGCGTCGACCTCGTCCGCGACCGCGACGACCTCGCGGACCGTGTCGAGGTCGTAAATCGCCCCCGTCGGGTTGTTCGGCGTGTTCAGGACGATCAGCGCGGTGTCCGCGCTCGCGGCCTCGCGGATCGCCGCGACGTCGAGATCCCCGTCGCGCTCGGTCGGAACGAACGTCGACTCGCCCCCGAGCATGTCCACCTTGCCCGGGTAGTACGGGTAGACGGGGTCGGTGAGCAGCGCCTCGTCTCCGGCGCCGCGGTCGAGCGCGCGCGCCATCGCGAGGTAGTTCGCCTCGCCGGTTCCGTTCGTGACGACGACCCGATCGACGTCGACGTTCCGCCGCTCGGCGATCGCCTCTCGGAGCTCCAGCAGTCCCTCGCTGGGAGGGTACTGAAACGCGTCCGGCGGGAGGTCGGCGTACTCGCGGAGCGCCTCCCGCAGCGCGGTCGGCGGCTCCCAGTCGGGGTTGCCGCTCACCATGTCGATGACGTCGCCGTCCGCCGCGGCCGCGTACTGCATCACGTGAAAGAACTTCGGCTCCTCGTACTCCATACGGGCGGGTCGGGCGCGCCCGCCGTGGCTCTTTCGGCACGAGA
>NZ_JAXRUU010000118.1:0-3236 GCF_034497445.1 Halorubrum sp. AD140 | reverse complement strand
GCGCAGTTGTGGACGTACACCTCCTCGCAGCCGTCGGCGTCGAGGTCGGCCGCGCACACGCCCATCCCGTGGCGGGTGCCGTCGGCGACGATGCCGCAGGCGGTGTCGACGAGGCGGTCGCCGTCGCGGGCGTACAGCCGGTTCGGCTCGCCGTAGCCCGCGACGAAGACGAGCGGTCCGTCCCGTCCCGGCGTCACCGTGACGCCGTGCCCGCGGACTGGGTCGTCGTCGCCGACGAGGTCGGACCGCTCCGTGAACATGGCCGTCCGTCACCGCTCGGGGAATATGAACTCACGGGTTGGATTCACGCCTCGAGCGGAGCAACGACGGCCGCGCTCCCGCTGGCGCGCAGGAACGAGCGGCCCGCGAGCGCGCCGAGGCGTGTGGACCGCGAGAGACGACCCGTGGCCGATCAGGCGCCGACGGCCTCGTCGAGCAGCTGGAGCGGGTGCTTGATCTCGTAGCCGGTGCCGTGTTCCATCTGCATCGCGCAGGTGGGACACTCGGTCATCCCCACGTCGCCCTCGGCGTCCTCCATGTGCTCGAACATCTCCTCGCCGATCTTCATCGACGTCTCGTACTTCTCCTCCTTCCAGCCGTAGGTGCCCGAGATCCCCGAACACGAGTCGCCGACGTCCTCCACGGTGACGCCGTCGACGTCGCGGAACGTCTCGACCGCCTGTCGGGAGAGCCCCTGGTTGCGGGCGTGACACGGCGCGTGGTACGCGAACGACTCCTCGTCCGCGAGCTCCGTGTCCGCGAGCTCGCCCTCGAGGTCCTCGTGGATCCGGAGGTACTCCAGCGCCTCGTAGGTGTGCTCGGAGACGTCCTCGATCCCGTGGATGTCGAACAGCTCCGGGTACTCCTGGCGGAGGGACAGCGAGCAGGAGGTACAGGAGGCGATCACGTCGGCGCCCTCACCGATGGCCTCGATCAGGCTCTCGACGTTCGTCTCCGCGTGCCGGCGCGCGTCCTTCAGCATGCCGTTCGCGAACATCGGCGTGCCCGAGCACTTCTGTGGCGGCACCAGCACCTCGTAGCCGAAGTGCTCGTACACCGACACCATCGCCTTGCCGACCTCGGGGGTGTTGTAGTTGGAGTAACAGCCGTGGAAGTACGCCACGCGCTTGTCTGGGTCCTCCACCTGCGCGCCGCCGCGGGCCCGCCACCACTCGCGGAACGTCTCCGTGGCGAACTCGGGGAAGTCGCGCTCGCTCGTGACGCCGAGGACCTTCTCGCCGAGCCACATCGCGCCCGGGACCTTCGTCGCGGCGTTGGCCAGCCGCGGCACCCTGCTCGCGATGGACGCGAAGAAGCGGTAGTTCGAGAGGATGCGGTTCCGAACGTACTCCCGGGAGAGCTTCTCCATCTGCTCTTCGACGAACTGGCCGCGCGCCTCGTTGTGCATCTGCGAGAGCGGCACCGACGAGGGACAGGCGTCGTCACAGCGCATGCAGTTCGAACAGGAGGTGATCGACTCGTCGACGTCGTGGTCCCCCTTGCGCTTGAGCCGCCACTGCTCCGGGCCCTGGAACTTCGGCCCGGGGAACTCGTCGTCGACCTCGGCGACCGGACAGGAGGTGTCACAGCTCGTGCACTTGTAACAGGAGTCGGCCCCCTCCCGGAGGTCGAGGTCGCCGCCGGGGAACACGTCGACCGGGTCGTACGCGTCCGGGTCGAGCGCCGCCGACTCGGAGCCGACGGTCGCGCTCTCGACGCCGCCGTCGGTGGCCGCGTCGTTCGCTGCGCGTCCACCACCGGTGGCCGCGTCGTTCGTTGCGCGTCCACCACCGGTGGCCGCGTCGTTCGCTGCGCGTCCACCATCGGCGGCCGGCCGCTCTGCGGTCGCGGTCGCTCCCGGCACCGCACCGTCGTCGGTGACGAATATCGAGGGCTGTTCGTCGCGGCCGGCCGCCGGGACGCCGGGGCTGGCCCGCGGCTCGCTCCCGTCGGCGCGCTCTCCGTCCCTCTCGTTCGGTCCGTCCGCCCCGTTCGCTTCCCCCAGGCCGTCGTCTGTGTGTCGTGTCATCTGTGTGCCTCCGTCGCCGCCGCTCGCCCGGCCGCGAGGCCGGTCGCGAGCGACACCCCGCTCGCGGACTTCTCCCTCGCAACGTCCGCGCCGCCGACGACGCCGCCGGCCGCGAAGACGTTCTCGTACGCCGGTTCACCGTCCGCGTCCAACGCGCGCGCCTCCGGTCCGATCCGCACACCGAACCGCGCGTACGGCTGGTCGCCGAACGCGTCGTCGACGAACCACTCGTAGCGGTCCGCCGGCTGCTCGACGTGGAGGTCGAAGACGGCCTCGCGGACGCCCTCGCGGTCGGAGTCGAGCCCCTTCCCCACGAGTCCCCCGGTCGCCAGCACGACGGCGTCGGCGCCGTACGGGGCCTCGCGGCCCTTCCGGTCGACCGCGACCGCCTCGATCCGCCCGTCCGTCTCGGTCTCGACGCCGACGACGGGGTTGCCGGTCTCGAACCGGACGCCCTCGGCGTCGAGCGCGTCGTAGAGCCGGTCCTCCAGGCGGAGCCCGGGGAGGCTCGGCGGCCCCATCGGGACCTCGAAGACGTCGGCGCCGAGCCGGTCGGAGAGCTCCGCGCGGACCTCCTTGCCGCGCTGGTCGCCGAGGAACGCCGGGAAGCCGACGCGCTCGACGCGGTCGACGCCGCCGGCCTCGTCGATCACGTCGTGGAGGTGCGGGGCGACCGCCTTCGCCAACGCCTCGCGCGCGGGGACCCCGTCTATCGCCTCGTCGTGGTCGAGCGCCTTCGCGAGCCGGGTGACCTTCGCGTCGGCCCGGAACGCCTCGGCGAACTCCACCTCCGCGCCGGCGACGTCGAAGGGGACGCCGGCGGCCTCCAGCCGCCCCGCGAACGCCCGCGCGTCGTACTCGGTCAGCGACCGGAACCCGACGATGAGCGCGGGCCGGTCGTCGCTCGCGAGCCCCGCCTCGGCGGCCGCCGGGTAGCGCGCGGTCGGCTTCACGCTCCCGCCGAACGTCGGTACGAGCGCGTTGCGGTCGGTGTGTCCCCCGCGGTACGCGTCGCCAGCGAGCTCGTCGAACAGGGCCAGCCCCTCCCGGAGCGCGTCGGCGCCGACGATCCGGTACGGGTGCGTCTCGGGGAGCCGGTCGATCGCCTCGAAGGGGTCCGCGAGCGGGCCCTCCGGGTCGGGCCACTCGTCGCGGTCGAGCTCCCGGCCCGCGGTCGGCCGCCCCTCGCGGCGAGGCTTCGCGGCCT
>NZ_JAXRUU010000117.1:0-3909 GCF_034497445.1 Halorubrum sp. AD140 | reverse complement strand
TCGCGGTGGCGCGCGACCTCCTCGTGGTCGTCCCACAGCGCCGTGATCTTGTCGACGCGCTCGGGGTTGCCGGGGAGGAGCACGGCGTCGGCGACGTCCCCCGGTCCGACCTCGACGTGGTACTGAGTCTCGTCGTTCGGGTCCTCGCTGTCGCCGGCCGCGCCGGTGGAGGTGTCGCGTTCGTCGGTCATGTCCTCGACGTTCGGCGAGCCGTTTAAAAGTAGTTCCGTCTCGGTCCTTCTCCCGGCTCCTCTCCGACTTCACGCCTCCCTGGCGTCGTCGAGCGTCCCCTCGGAGATGGTGTTGGGGAGCAGCTCGCCCAGCGTGTACTCGCTCGTCTCGCCGGCGCCCTCGTCGCAGACGACGACGAGGTCGTCGGCCGCGAACTCCGCGAGCGTCTGCCGGCACATCCCGCAGGGGGTGACGCCGTCGCGGACGTCCGAGGCGACCGCGATCCGGTCGAACTCGCGGTGGCCGTTCTTCACCGCCTCCGCGAGCGCGACCTCCTCGGCGTGGAGGCTGTTGGAGTAGTTGGCGTTCTCGATGTTACAGCCGGTGTAGACGGTTCCGTCGGCGGTCCGGAGCGCGGCGCCGACGCGGTACTCGGAGTACGGGACGTGCGCGGCAGAGAGCGCATCGCGCGCGGCCTCGATCAAGTCCATGTCGGACCCGTCGGCCGACGGGGCGATAAGCGGTCGGATCGACGGTCACGACGACCGGCGGCCGAACGGACGCGTGACCCGCGCGAGGTCCGGCGGTCGCGGGAAGTGCGATCCCCCGATCTCGATCACGCCGAGTCGGTGGGCCGCTAGGTACGCGACCAGCGCGAGGAGGAACGTCGCCGGTGTGAACGCGAGGTGCCACCCGAGCGTCTCCGCGATCGGCGTGCCGTTCACGGCGAGCCCCCCAGCGATCTCCTCGAGCGCCGCCAGCACCGGCGGGTGGACGACGTACACCCCGACCGCGTACCCGCCCCAGTCGGGGAGGGGCGTCGACGCTCCCAGAGACGGTCGCGACAGCAGGAACAGGAACAGCGCGACCGCGAACGGCGCGGTGGCCAGCGTGAACGACGGCGCGTACACGCCGTCGGCGACCGACGCGCCGCCGAGCGCGTAGCCCATCGCGTACCGCTCCGCGACGTGGAGAGCGCCGAACGCGACGGCGGCGGCAAGCAGGACGCGCGAGCGGCCGTCACCGGCCCGCCACCCCCGCTCGGCCACGGCGAAGCCGGCGCTCACGTAGAAGAACCCGAAGAAGAGCCCGTCGCGGACGTCGAACGGGAGGTCGACGAGACTGGCGTACTCGGGACCGAGCAGCGCGAGGGCGTGGAGCGCGAGCGCGACCGGGAATGCCAGCCGCTCGCGGCCCGCCGCGGCGAATCCGGCGACGAGCGCCAGCGCGACGAACAGCGCCGGAACGAACCAGAGGATCTCCGAGACGGAGGTGCCGTAGTAGAGGAGGTCGACCGGCGAGAGGATCTCGGCGATCCGCCGGCCGACGCTCCGAGACGCCGACTCGCCCGCGACGGACGCCTCGACGGCGGTGCCGGAGAGGAACGCCGGCAGCGCGACGACGATCCCGAAGACGTACAGCCCGGTCAGCGACCGCGCCCGCGCCCGGAAGTAGGCGATCGGATCGGCGTCGAGCGTCTTCAGTCCGAAGAAGTACCCCGACGCCAGGAAGAAGAACGGGACGGCGACGCGAGCGGTCGACTCCAGCGCGAAGTTGAGCGCGTTCCCCGACGCGCCGAGCCCCTCGAAGGGGTTCGTGTGGATGACGACGACCAGCGCGACCGCGACGATCCGCATGGCGTCCACGCTGTGGATTCGCGATCCCATTTGGCGAGCGTACGCCGCCGCTGTGAATGTCTCTTCCGGATTCCCTCGGGTGCGGCCGGGGCGGCGATCGCGCTACCGGCCGGTGTCGTACTTGTACGTCGCCGAGTCGGGGTCGATCCCGAAGTCCTCCGGCGATTCGGTCGCGTCTGTCTCGCCGTCGCCTGCGGGCTCGGCCGTCTTGAACGCCTCGCGGAGCCGGTCCGGCATCTCGAACTCGTCGACCGGGAGCCGCAGCCCGACGACGCCGCCGCCGAGGAACTCTCGCTTCTCTTCGAGCCGGTCAGAGAGCGCGGGCGGGAGGTCGTCGGTGTCGACGCGCTCGAAGCCGAACTGCGCGAGGTACTCGGGCTGGTCGGTGAGCACGTACACCGTCTTGAACCCGTCCGCGGCCGCGGTGTCGACGAGGCGTTCGACCACGTGCGCGCCGACGCCGCGATCGCGCCACTCGGGGAGCACGCCGATCCCGGTGAGCTCGATCCGGTTCCGCGCTCCGTCGTCGCCGCGGTGGAGTCGAAGCCGGCCGAACCCGGCGCGGTCGCCCGACTCCTCGTCGACCGCGATCACGTAGTCCCGCGACCGGAAGGCGACGTCGTCGAGCCCCAGCCGCTCGATCGCGTCCAGTAACCACGCCTCGTCACGGTTCTTGGCGTCGCGGACGTACATACCCGACCGTACGCGGGGCGACGTAAAAACGGTTCCCTGAGACCCGTCGGGAACGACCGAGCCTAGATCCCCTGTCCCATCAGGTGGCTGCGCAGCACGTCCGGCGTCTTGAGCCCGGCGTCGCTGTTGATCAGGACGACCGTCTCGTCGCCGTCGAAGAAGTCGTCCTCCTTGAGCGCCCACGCGGCGGCGGGCGCGGCCCCCCCGGTGACGCCCATCTCCATCACCTCGTTTTGCGCGACCGCGACCGCGCTCGCGAGCACGTCGTCGTCGTCGACGCCGACCGCGGTCCCGCCGCTCTCCGTGACCGCCTCGATCGCGGCCGCGCCGCCTGCTGGGTCGGCGATCTCCAGTTCGCCGCAGATCGTGTCGGGCGTCTCCCACGGCTCCGGCTCGTGGAGCCCGCGCTCGACCGCCGCCGCGATCGGCGCGCAGCCCGCCGCCTGCGCGGCGACCAGCCTCGGAACCGCGTCGATCGCGCCGATCCGCTCCAGCTCGGTGAACCCCTTGTACACGCCGGCTATCACCTCGCCGGACCCGGTGGGCACGACGACGGCGTCGGGCGCCGCCTCGAGCTCCGCGACCAGCTCGAACGCGAGCGTCTTGGCGCCGTCGTGGCGGTACGGCGTCGCGAACTCGCCGAGGTCGGTGTACTCCGTCTCCAGCTGCTCGTCGACCGCCGCGGCCGCGTCCGGGAACCGCCCGCCGACCACGCGCATCTCGCCGCCGTGGACGTTCGTCATCGCCTTGTTCGAGAACGCGCAGCGCGAGGGGACGAACGCGTACGAGCGCAGGTCCGCCCGCCCCGCGTACGCCGCCATCGACTGTCCGGCGTTGCCCGGGCTCGCGCACGCGATCGGCTCGACGTCGGCCCCCTCGGCCGCCCGCGCCGCGACCGCAGTGAGCGCGACCGAGAGCCCGCGGTCGAGCACGGTGCCCGTGGGGTTCCGCCCCTCGTCTTTCACGTAGACCGCGTCGACGCCGAGCTCGTCTGCAAGCCGCTCGGTCGGAACCAGCGGGGTGGCTCCTTCGCCGGCCGAAATGGCCTCCGCCGCCGGGAACGGGAGCAGCGCGTCGAAGCGCCAGTGACCGCGCCCCGTCCCGGTCGGTCCGTCCCGCGGCGATCCTAACAGCGTCTCGGGGTCGACCGCGTCGTACTCGTAGGCTGGGTCGAGCCCGCGCGCACGCTCCTCGGCCGACACCGCCGTCGGGTCGGCCGTCTCGTGGACGCGACCCGACGCGCGACTCTCCAGCCCGCGGAACGCCGTCGTCGTCTCCATACACGGCCTTTCGTCGGTGGCGACTAATCGCTTCTCACTCGAAGCCGGATCCCGGTTGAGCTACCCATTCAGATTTTCGGTGGCGCGCGCCTGTGAGCGCCTTTTTTAAAGGCACGAACAGCGCCGCG
>NZ_JAXRUU010000116.1:0-3949 GCF_034497445.1 Halorubrum sp. AD140 | reverse complement strand
CGCGGGGGTGGCGGTCGCGCTGGCCCGGCGGACCGCGTCCGCTCTCGAGGGCGGGATCGACGGCCCGCTGCCCGAGTCCGCGGTCCGCGACGGGCTCGCGCGGGCGACGTGGCCGGGTCGGTTCGAGGTGGTCGACACGGCGCCGCTGACGGTGCTCGACGGCGCCCACAACCCGGCCGCCTGCCGGACGCTCGCGGGGACGCTCGCCGAGTACGACTACGAGGAGCTCCACCTCGTGTACGCGTCGATGCACGACAAGGACCACGCGGGCGCCGCGAGCGCGCTCCCCGACGCGGCCTCCGCGATCACCTGCCGGCCGGCGCTCGACCGCGCCGAGGACCCGGAGGTGCTCGCGGCCGCGCTCCGGACGGCCGGCGTCGACGACGTGACCGTCGGCGACGACGTGGCCGCCGCCCTCGACGCGGCCGTCGAGCGGGCCGGCCCGGACGACTGCGTGCTGCTCGTCGGGTCGCTGTTCGCGGTCGCCGAGGCCCGCGCGGCCCGCCTCCGGACCGTGACGCCGCGGTCGGTCGGCGGAGCGGGCGGCGGGAGGGCGGACGCGCGGCGCGGGGACGCCGACCGCCGCGGCGCCGTCCGCTCGCTGGAGACGGCCGGCGTCCCGCCCGACGACGCCGCGGTCCGCGCCGACGGCATCGACCACCGCGTCCTCACCCTCCGGCTGCGCGGCGACCGCGCCGAGCGCCTCGCGGCCGCGATCCGGGCGGTCGGCGGCGACGCCGCGATCGGCGGGCTCGGGGCGGGCGAGGGGCGCGTGCCCGGCGGCGAGCAGGTCCCGATCACGCTCGGGGGGACGGTCGCGGAGTACCGCGAACTCCTCGACCGGCTGCGGGCTCGGGAGGGCGCGGGGCTCGGGGGCGTCGCGGCCGACCTAGCCGACCGGCTCGGGCTCGACGGAGACGGATTCCAAACGGAGGGCGACGCTCCCGCCCCCGACTACCCCTGGACCGACGACACGGCGGTGATGGGGGTACTCAACGTCACGCCGGACTCCTTCCACGACGGCGGGCGCCACGAGGCGCTGGAAGACGCGGTCGCGGGCGTCGAGCGCATGGTCGCGGCCGGGGTCGACGTCGTCGACGTCGGCGGCGAGTCGACCCGGCCGGGCGCCGAGCCGGTCCCGACGGACGAGGAGATCGACCGCGTCGTCCCGACGATCGAAGCGGTGCAGTCGGTGCCGGCGGTCGCCGACGGCGACGTGCTGGTCTCGGTCGACACGCGGAAGGCGGCGGTCGCGGAGGCGGCCCTGGAGGCCGGGGCCGACCTGATCAACGACGTGACCGGGCTGGAGGACCCCGCGATGCGCGAGGTCGTCGCCGACGCGGACTGCCCGGTCGTGGTGATGCACAGCCTCGACGCGCCGGTCGACCCGACGAACGAGCCCGAGTACGACGACGTGGTGGGAGATGTTATCGCGTCGCTCCGCGAGCGGCTGGCGCTCGCCGACACGGCCGGGATCGACCGCGACAGGGTGATCGTCGATCCCGGCCTCGGCTTCGGGAAGTCGGCGGCCGAGGCGTTCGAGCTGCTCGACCGCGTCGGGGAGTTCGCCGCGCTCGACTGCCCCGTACTCGTCGGCCACTCGCACAAGTCGATGTTCGGTGCGGTCGACTGCGACCCGGACGACCGCGAGCACGTCACCGTCGCCGCCACCGCGCTCGCGGCCGACCGGGGGGCGGACCTCGTGCGGGTCCACGACGTGGCGGAGAACCGCGCCGCGGTCGACGTCGCCGCCGCGGTGAACGGGGCACTGCGAGAGGGAGGGGACGCCGCCGACGGAGGCGCCCCGAGCGAATGACGGCAGCGTTTTGCGTCGCGACGCCCTCGTGTGCGTATGGCCCGGCGTCTGCTGCTCGGCTGTAGCGCGGTCGGGAACACGCTCGTCGAGCGCACCCGCGAGGAGCGCGGCGAGCTGGTCGCGATCACCGACGACACCGGGTGGGTGTCGACGCTCCGCGACCGCAACGTCGCCACCGTCGAGGCCGACCCCACGGACCCGTCGGCGTACCCCGACCGCGTCGCGGTCGTGCTGGTCGCGAGCGACGACCCCGCGCGCAACGTCGCCGCCGCGGAGGCCGCGAGAGAGCACTATCCGGACGCGATGATCGTCGCGCACGTCGGGACGAACCCGACCGCGGCCCAGGGGGCGGCGCTGGAGGCGGTCGCGGACCGCGTCGTCGATCCGGTCGAGGCGATGGTCTCGCGGGTCCGAGCGGCGACCGACGCCGACGGCGACGAGCTGCCGGTCAGACTGCTGTCGACGCTCCGAGGCCTCTCCGGTCCCCTCCTCGTCGTCGCGCACGACAACCCCGACCCGGACGCCATCGCGAGCGCGATCGGCCTGGCGCGGGTCGCTGACGTCGTCGGCGTCCCCGCGGACCCCTGTTACGGCGGCGAGATCGCCCATCAGGAGAACCGCGCGATGGTGAACCTGCTCGACCTCTCGCTGTCGACGTTCGACGGGATCGACCTCGATGACTACGGCGGGGTCGCCCTCGTCGACCACTCGCGAGCGGGGATCAACGACAGCCTCCCCGAGGGGCACGCGGTCGACATCGTCGTCGACCACCACCCGCCTCGCGGGCCGGTCGCCGGGGAGTTCGTCGACATCCGGCCGGAGGTCGGCGCGACGAGCACGCTGATCGAGGAGTACCTCTCGCGGCTCGGCGTCGAGCCGGACCGACAGCTCGCCACCGCGCTGCTGTACGGGATCCGGATCGACACGAAGGACTTCACGCGGTCGACATCGATCCCGGACTTCGAGGCGGCGGCGTCGCTGTCGCCGCTCGCAGACGAGTCGACGCTCGAGCGCGTCGAGAGCCCGAGCGTGAGCCAGGAGACGCTCCGGGTGCTCGCCAGCGCCATCGAGGGACGCGACGTGCGGGGCTCGACGGTCGCCTCCTGCGTCGGCGAGATCAGCGACCGCGACACCCTCGCGCAGGCGTCCGAGCGCCTCCTCGATATGGACGGGGTCACGGTCACGTTCGTGTACGGCTACATGGACGGCGTGATCTACGGCTCCGCGCGCTCTCGCGGCGCGGACCTCGACGTGGGCGAGCTGCTGCGGGACGCGCTCGACCCGGTCGGCTCCGCCGGCGGGCACGCCAGCATGGCCGGCGCACAGGTCCCGCTTGGGATCTTGAAGGAGGTCTCGGAGTCGGAGTCGCTGCCGGAGGTCGTCGAGACGTTCGTCTCCGGCCGCTTCTTCGAGGCGCTCGACGACGCGCCCACGCCGCCGAGCGACACCTACCCGGAGTTCTCGACCGACTGAGCGGGCGGTCACACCGCGACGGGACCGAGAGCGGCCCGGCGGTCGGCCGTCCGCCGCGCCCGATGGCGCAACCTACATATCTCGCGGTGGCAAAGAACGGCACATGAGTGACAATACTGTCGGCCACCGCCGACTCATCATCGCCGGCACCGGCATTGCGGGGCTCTCCGCGGGGATCTACGCCGCGCGGTCGAACAACGACCCCCTCCTCATCGAGGGCGACGAGCCGGGGGGCCAGCTCACGCTCACCACCGACGTGGAGAACTACCCCGGCTTTCCCGAGGGCATCTCCGGCCCCCAGCTCATCAACGACATGAAGGCGCAGGCCGAGAAGTTCGGCGCCGAGACGCGCAACGGCGTCATCGAGAGCGTCTCGAAGGAGCCCGCGGGCCACTTCCGCGTCGAGCTCACGAACGGCGACGCCTACACCGCCGACGCCGTCATCGCCGCCTCGGGCGCGAGCGCCCGGACGCTCGGCGTTCCCGGCGAGGACGAGCTGATGGGGTACGGGCTCTCGACCTGTGCGACCTGCGACGGCGCGTTCTTCCGCGACGAGGACATGCTCGTCGTCGGCGGCGGCGACGCGGCCATGGAGGAGGCGAACTTCCTGACGAAGTTCGCCGACACCGTCTACGTCGCGCACCGCCGCGAGGAGTTCCG
>NZ_JAXRUU010000115.1:0-4134 GCF_034497445.1 Halorubrum sp. AD140 | reverse complement strand
CAACCGGCTGTACGACCGGGGACTCTCACGGTCCGAGCTGGTCCCGATCGCCGCCGAGGGCGAGGCGGTCGTCTCCGGGGTCGCCCACTCGGACAACGTCGCGCCCTCGATACTCGGCGGGTTCACGGTGACGACGAGCGAGGCGACCCACGCGGTCGACGCCGCGGTTCCCCTCGTCGCCTGTCTCCCCGACGTCGCGGTCTCAACCCGGGACGCGCGCCGGGTCGTCCCCGAGACCGCGCCGATGGAGGACATCGTCGAGACCGTCGGCAACGCGGCCACGCTCGCGATCGGGATGTGCCGCTCCGACCCCGACCTCGTCGGCGCCGGCATGAACGACTCCGTGGTCACCCCCGAGCGCGCGCGGCTGATCACGGGGTACGACGACGTGCGCGCCGCCGCCTTCGACGCCGGCGCCGCGGGCGTCACCGTCAGCGGCGCCGGACCGGCCATCATCGCGGTCTGCCGCGAGAACCACCGCCGGGGGGTCGCTGCCGCGATGCTCGACGCGTTCGCCGACGCCGGGATCGACGCCCGCGCCTACCAGACACGGATCGGGAAGGGATCGGCGGTGTTAGACGCGTAGAACCGCGACGAGGCGGGACCCGCGCTCACAGGGAGACGAGGACGAGAGCGCCGTGAACGGCCAACAGGACCCCGAGCGTCGCCACCATCCCGGCCGCGTAGTACGGACTGACGGCGTCGAACCCCTCGGTGCGGCGAAGCCGGGTTTCGAGCCAGTAGGATCCGAGTGCGACTCCGGCGATCAGTACGGGAAAACCGGTCAGAACCGCCGGCGTCGGGACGAACTCAGGGCCGTAGTACGGGCCCATCCCGAGCGTCCAGTGGATTCGCATCTGTTCGGGGAGGGCCCCGTAGGCGAGGCCGCTCAGAGCCGCGCTCAGCGCGATGATGCCGATCCCAGCCAGCGCGAGCGGACGGCTTCCGCCGGCGTCGTCGGACCCGGATCGGATGCTCGTCGACTCTGACTGCGAATCGCGCACGGACGGTGGAGCGTCTGTCATCACGCCTCGCCGTTCGAAGGGGGCGTCAAAAGAGCCACCACCAGGGCTTCAGACGCTGAAGCGGTCGTCACTCATTTAGTGATCTTGGACGAAACGCCACCGATGAGTGAGGACACCCCGGACGTCGAGACCGTCGCCGGTCTCCTCGCGGACCAGACGGTCCGGACCATCCTCACCGAAACGAGCCAGGAACCCATGTCCGCGACCGCATTGAAAACCCGGTGTGAGGCGTCGGGGCCGACGATCTACCGTCGGCTCGAACGGCTGCGAGAGACGGATCTCGTCGTCGAGGCGACCCGCCCGGATCCCGACGGGGGCCACCATCGGACGGTGTACGAACCGAATCTCGAACGCATTACCGTCGAACTCGCAGACGGGACGCTGTCGGTGCAAGTCGATCGGCGGGAGGGGATGGCCGACCGCTTCACCCGCCTCGTCGAGGAGATGTGACCATGGTCGCGGGCACCCTACTGCTTTCACACGACGTCGTACTGCAATCGAACGGCTACCCCTCGGGCGTGGTCCAGACCGGACTGTTGGCGTACGAACTGCTCGGGGCGGTACTGGGAGTGTTCATCGCCTATCTCGCGTATCGAGGATACCGTCGCAACCGAAGTCGACCGATGCTGTTCGTCTCGGCGGGGTTCGCTCTCGCGCTCGGGATGCCGCTCGCGGTGACCGTCGCGTACGTGGCGCTTCCGGTGACGGGGGGTCGGGTCGCCGTCCAAGCCGTCACTCAGACGTTCGAAATCGCCGGCCTCCTCTGTATCATTTACGGGCTCAGAACCTGACCCCGTCGTCAGCCGGTTCGAAGTCGGACGCGGAAACTCGCTACTTAAACGCCGCGGCCCTGGAGCTTCTCCGCTTCCTCCATGTCCGCGTTCGACTGGCCCTTCATTCCCTTGCCGATCCCGGAGGCGATCTCGGCGAGCTCGTCGGGGTCGTCCCAGTTGTTGACCGCTTCGACGATCGCGTTACCCATCTCGACGGGGTCCTCCGCGCCGAAGATGCCGGAGCCGACGAAGATGCCGTCGCAGCCGTGGTACATCATCAGCGCCGCGTCCGCGGGGGTCGCGATCCCGCCGGCCGCGAAGTTGACGACGGGGAGCCGACCGGCCTCGGCGGTCTCGTGGACCAGGTCCCGGGGAGCGCCGTGTTCGCGGGCCCACTTCTCGCGCTCCTCGTAGTTGAGGCCGGTGAGCGTCCGGATCTGGTTCTTGATGGTGCGCTGGTGTTTGACCGCCTGGTTCACGTCGCCGGTACCGGCCTCGCCCTTCGTGCGGATCATGGCCGCGCCCTCGCGGATGCGCCGGAGCGCCTCTGGGAGGTCCCGGGCGCCGCAGACGAACGGGGACGCGAAGTCGCGCTTGTCGGTGTGGTACTCGTCGTCGGCGGGCGTGAGCACCTCCGACTCGTCGATCATGTCGACGCCGAGCGACTCCAGGATCTCCGCCTCCTTCCGGTGGCCGATCCGCGACTTCCCCATCACCGGAATCGACACCTCGTCGATGATCTCGGTGACGTTGGCGGGGTCGGGCATCCGGGCGACGCCGCCTCGCTTTCGGATGTCGGCGGGGACCGCCTCCAGCGCCATCACGGCGACCGCGCCGGCGTCCTCGGCGATCCGCGCCTGCTCGCGGGTGACGACGTCCATTATCACGCCGCCCTTCTGCATCCGCGCGAACCCGCGCTTGACCAGGTCGGTCCCCCGCTTCAGCTCCTCCAGATCCGTTGCCTCTGGCATGTTCGATCGGAGGATCGCCGGCCACTTAACGGGTCGCTTTCGGCCGGATTCCGGGGCGTGTCGGGGGTCGTTCGCGCCACCGCGAGCGCCGCGACGACCGCCCCTCTCCGACCCCACCGCAACGGCGAAGTCCCCGGACGCCGGAGATCAGGCCGTGACCACCGGAGCCATCGTCGCCGGAGGGCGCTCGACGCGCTTCGGCGACCGCGACAAGTCCGTCGCCGAGCTCGCCGACACGCCGATGATCCGCCGGGTCGCGAACCGCCTCGCCGGGACCGACGACCCGGTCCCGCCCGGGGCGACCCGCGCCGCGAGCGGCGACCCCGTCGTCGACGACCTCGTGATCAACTGCCGGCCCGACCAGCGAGACGCGATCGCCGCGGCGCTCGACGGCGTCGCGCTCCCCGTCCGGTGGGCGCTCGACGACGAGCCCGACCTCGGCCCGGTGGCCGGGATCCGGAACGCCTGCCGGGCCGCACCCTCCGAGTACGCCGTCGTCGTCGCCTGCGACATGCCGTTCGTCGACCCGGCATTCGTCGCGACCCTCCGGGAGGACGCGGCGGGCCACGAGGCGGCGGTCCCGCAGCTGGACGACCGCTGGCTCCAGACGACGCAGGCGGTCTACCGCGCCGAGGCGATGGCGACGGCCTGCGACCGCGCGCTCGCCCGCGGCGATAGGAAGGTGCTGGCACCGCTGGAGGAGCTAGACGGGGTGATCGTCGGCGACGAGACCATCCGCCTGCGGACGACGGCGCGCACGTTCACGAACGTCAACACGCGCGAGGAGCTCGCGGAGGCGGAGGCCGCGATCGCCGCGGCGCTCGGCGAGGTGGGAGGGGGCACAGACGGGGGTGACGCCGATGCGGGCGACGCCCGCGCAGGCCGCGACCGTCGGTGACGGCGGTCAGTCGCGGAGGACCTCGTACGCCTCGTTCAGCTCCTTGAACGCCTCCTCGTCGCCGTCCTCGCCGTCTGGGTGGAGCCGCTTCGCCCGCTCCCGGTAGGTCGCGCGGACCGTCTCCTGGTCGGCCGTCCGGTCGAGTCCCAGCGTCGCGTACGCCTCGCGCTCGGAGGGTCCGCCGGTCGACGGCGCGCGGTCGCGAGGGTCGCGCGTGCCCCCAGCGCGAGCGCCCCCGAATCCGCCGGAGCCGCGCGCTCCGGTGGCCCTGCCGTCGAATCCGCCGTCAGTCGCGCCGGCCGATCGGTACGCGGAGCGGCGGTGCTCCGCCGTCCGAGCGCGGCGTCGCGCCCGCTCGCGCTCGGCCGGTCCCGCCCGCGTCGCCTCGCGGCGGACGCGCTCGCGGAGCTTCCCACTGGCGTGGTACCAGAGGAAGTACGAGACCACGCTGAAGGGAACGGCGACCA
>NZ_JAXRUU010000114.1:0-4157 GCF_034497445.1 Halorubrum sp. AD140 | reverse complement strand
CTCGTCGCACTCGTGGCCCTCATCGCGGCTGCGCTCCTCGCTACGCGGCGTAACGAGTAACGCAGCAGCGATTCACCACACTCGCTAACCACCGGCCCTCACGGGCCGACCCCTTGCGGTCCTTCTTTATCGGACTCAACCATCCAGCGACAGCCGTACTCGAGCGGCTTCGCTTTCGTACACCGCTGCGACACTCGAGAGACGAAGCGAACCTCCATCTCGTCGCCGACGCATCCAATCGTACGCTCTACGCTTGTCGGTGACCCCACGACGAGTCAGCTGCTGACGCTTCGGCCCGAATACGAGCGCGTTTCCCGTGGCGTTCTCCACGCGGCCGACGGTCGCCTGATCGCCGTCAGCGATCTCGCGCGCGAGTAACTCTACGTTATCTGACTCGAATCCGACTGATCTCGACTCACGAGTGCCGCGGCTCACGGTGTAGCGGTAACGGACGACGCGGTCTCCTCCCGAGAGAACGTGTGCGCTGCCCTTCAGCGGACCATCTAGCGCGAATTAACTCAGTCCAGTGAGCGCTGCGTCTGGCTGTGTGTGACCTGTCGGACTGGCTGTGTATCTCGGTGGACGTAGAGATTTTGATACTCCATATCTGCCGTCTGACGCCTGTCAGACGACGTTTTGGGGGAGTATACGCATGCCAACAGAGATGTTCTATTGTTCTGATATATATTACTGCTGCATTACTCCTCTCTCGCACGGTCCATAACAATCCATCCCGAGTCCGGTGGTGAACTCGACGCAGCGTTGGTCGACGACGATCGGTCGCGAGACGACGGAGAACGCTGCCAACGCGTACAGACGACACACCAACAATGACACACGATACAGACTATCGCACGAAGGCCAATGCGGTCTTCTTCGCGGCGATCACGGTACTGTCCATGGTCGCAGTCGGGTTTGCGGCCGCTCCTGCGGCAGCACAGGACGAAACGTACGAACAAAGCGAACTCGACGGCGAACTCGTCTGGCAGGGACAGGAAATCCAAATCGACGGCTTCGATGACGACGCTGACGTCACGCTTCGGGAGTCCACCGACGACGGCTCGAGCTTCGTCACGGAGCTGAACGCTGACGGAGACGGGACCGTTCAGCTCGACACCGAAGACCTCGAAGCTGGCAACTACTTCTTCGAGGGCGGCGGCTCCGATGAGGAGACCTTCGAGATCGCGGTTCAGAGCCTCAGCACCGAGTTCGAGGAGGACGAAACTCAGGCCGACGAGACCGTCGGTCTGGAGATCGACTCGAACCGCGGATCCTACTCGCTCGAAGCGAGCGCCGACGATGACCTCGACGACGAGGAGCTCGAGCAGCTCTTCGCCGACTCCGGTATCGAGACCGACGTCGGTGACGAGGACGACGACGGCGAGATACTCTTAGAGGACGTCAGCGACGGCACCGTCGACGTCAACTTCTCGAACGTCGACGACATCGAACCGGGCGAGTACAACTTCACGTTCGAGTCGACGGACACGTCCGCCGAGGACACCGCCTCGATCAACGTGACCGAAGCGGGCGAGGGCGACCTCCAACTCGCTGACGGCACGACCGAGGTCGCACAGGGTGACGTCGCGAACGTCACCGTCGAACTCGACGAGACCGACGAGGGTACCGTCGTGGTCGGCAACTACGAGGACGACAACTATCAGGCCAACATCTCCGTCGAGGACGGCAACGACGACGGCGAAGTCTCCGTGCTGTTCAACACGTACAACGCTGGCCGGGATGGTACCGTCGTCCAGGCCGCTGACGACGAGGATGACGTCACGCTCGAAGGCCAGCAGGGCGATCTGACCGACCTGCTCGACACGGGCGACTACGACGTCTCCGTGAGCCCGACCGCGATCGAGGGCGAGAGCGCCGAGGCGGCCCTCGACGACGAGACCGACATCGGAACGCTTCTGGTCGAGGAGCGCGAGACCGGCGAGATGGTCCTGTGGCGCACCAGCGGCGACGTTCGCGACGCCGTCGTCGACGCGCAGGACGACGACGGCGACGACGCCGCTACCGAAGCGATCACCGGCGGCGTCGAGAGCGGCGCCGTGACCGAGACCGACACCGTCGCGCTGAGCGAAGACGGCAGCGACGTGCTGGTCCACCAGATCTCCGCGACCGGTCTCGAAGGCGCGCTCGACGCGCAGGACGCGAACAGCAACTCCGAAGCGCTCTACCGCGTCCTCAACTCCTCGGCGGAGTACGACGGTGAGGAGGTCAACGCACTGAGCCTGACGTTCACCGAGGAGGACCCCGGTTCGAACGCGGAGGCGAACGAGATCGACGCCACCGCGCTCTCCGAGGACCAGTTCGAGGCCGCCACCACCGTCGTCTACGACGACGAGAACGGCGACTACTACGTCTTCCTCGACCTCGACGCGCTGAACGGCGAGCTCGAGGACGCGGAGGGCATCGACACCATCGAGGACGGCGACGAGTACACGGCCGAGTTCACGGTTCAGGAGCCGCTCCTGACCGACGCCGAGGCCGACGACGACTTCGAAGCCATCGAGGACGCGTACGAGTCCGCGAACGCGACCTTCGAGGCCGTCGAGGCCGACGGTGAGTTCGACGCCGACGAGATCGAAGTTGAAGCCGCCGAGAACCAGACCATCACGGGGACGACGAACGTCGCGCCGGGCACGGAGCTCGACATGCGCGTTCGCAGCGACGACGCGGAGACCAACTTCATCAAGAACGACGAGGACCTGAACGTCACGGCCAACGGCACGTTCGAAGGTTCGTTCGACTTCAGCGAGCAGGCGACGAACGACACGTTCACCGTGGAAGTGCGGAACGCACCGTTCGACGCGAGCGCTGACGGAACGGTCACCGGGGCCGGCAACGGCACCAACGACACCGACGGCGGCTTCGAGGTCTCGGACCTCGACCCCGAGGAGGCGACGATCACCGCGGGCGACGCGCTGACCGTCTCCGCGACGATCGAGAACACCGGTGAGGAAGAGGCGACCCAGGACGTCGCGCTCACCCTCGACGGCGAGGAGCTCGACAGCGAGGAGGTCACCCTCGAGGCCGGTAACAACACCACTGTCGAGTTCGCGGACGTCGATACGTCCGACCTCGAACCCGGTGAGTACGAGCACGGCATCGCCACCGACGACGACGAGCAGACCGGCACGCTCACCGTCGAAGGTGACGGCGAAGACGGTGAGGACGGCGAAGACGGTGAGGACGGCGAAGACGGTGAGGACGGTGAAGACGGCGAAGACGGCGAGGACGGTGAAGACGGCGAGGACGGCGAGGACGGTGAAGACGGCGAAGACGGTGAAGGCTCCGAAGACGGAGTGCCCGGCTTCGGTGCGCTCGTCGCACTCGTGGCCCTCATCGCGGCTGCGCTCCTCGCGACGCGGCGAACCGAGTAACGCAGCGGCGTTATACCACACTCGCTACCCATCGGCCCGCGCGGGCCGGCCCCTTGCGGTCCGTCTTTATCGCGCGACGCGCGTCGACCCGCCAGCGACGGCGAGTGCGATGACGCCACCGCGACGGCCCTCGCGCGTCCGTCTCTCGACGCGATCGACGAGTCACCCCCGAGGCGGGGATCCCCGCGTGTCACCGTTCACCACCCCAACGCCGTAGCGAAGCGGTTAAGGGCGAACCGCGGGAAGTACGGGCAACTCGCTGGTGCGGACACAGCGGGCACTCGCCGCCGGGGTCGGGACCGTCGCGGTTCCGCCCCGGGACGAGACGACATGTGGCCCTCGCGGCTGAATCGCAACCGTCCGCGGACAACATATGGCACGAAGCTTCTACTCGCACATCAAGGAGGCGTGGCGGTCCCCCAAGGAGGGGAAACTGGCGGAGCTGCAGTGGCAGCGCAAACAGCAGTGGCGCGACGAGGGCGCCATCGAGCGCATCGAGCGCCCCACGCGACTCGACAAGGCCCGCGAGCTCGGCTACAAGGCCAAGCAGGGCGTGATCGTCGCCCGCGTGAGCGTCCGCAAGGGCGGCTCGCGCAAGCAGCGCCACAAGGCGGGTCGCCGCTCGAAGCGCCAGGGCGTCAACCGCCTCTCGCGGCGCAAGTCGATCCAGCGCATCGCCGAGGAGCGCGCCTCGCGGAAGTACCGCAACCTCCGCGTGCTCAACTCCTACTGGGTCGGTGAGGACGGCTCCCAGAAGTGGCACGA
>NZ_JAXRUU010000113.1:0-4224 GCF_034497445.1 Halorubrum sp. AD140 | reverse complement strand
TCGGCACCATGATCCGGTACCCCTCGCCCGCGAACAGCGTCGCCTCGGTGGCGTCCAAGATGGGGACGTACGAGCGCCCGGCCGCGCGGCCGAACACCCACTCTGGGACGGTCAGGCGACGGCTGACGCCCTCGAAGCGCGCCTCTTCGAGGCGCTCCTCGCTGGTCTGGAAGTAGTTGACGAGCGTGACCAACACGACCCCGCCGAGGGTGTTCCCGAGCAGCACCGGGACCACGAAGCCGACGATCCCGGAGTAGAGGCTGATCTCCGCGCCGAAAAGCGGGATTCCTTGCTCGACGAAGAGGTAGATCACCTCGGTGAACGAGACGACGACGTGGTAGAGGTTGCCGAGCGGGATCGCGAGGAACGCGAGGTAGACGACGAGCAGTCGGGTGACGGAGTTCGTGGAGGCGAACCCGACCCAGACGACGCCGGCGACGATCAGCCCGGCCATCGCGGCCTTGAAGAAGAGGGGCCAGAAGCCGACGTCGAGCCCGCCGCTGGAGACGTATATCGCGGACTCGATCACGTCGTCCTCGGAGAAGACGCCGCCGTACGAGAGCACCGCGGCCCCGAACGCCCCGCCGGTGAAGTTCCCGGCGAGGACGATTCCCCAGTGTCGCAGCAGCGTGGGGAGGCTGGCGAGACGCTCCAGGGTCAGCGCCACCGGCGGGAGCGTGTTCTCGGTGTACAGCTGGTACCCGCCGATGATGATGTAGACGAACCCGAGCGGATACAGGAGGACGCTCAAGATCGGGTGGCCGTCGGTCGCGGCGGTCAGCGAGACGTACAGCATGAAGGTGATGGTGATCGCCAGCCCGGCCGCGAGACCGCTGAAGAACAGCTCTCGGCTCCCGGATGTCACCTCCTCGTCCGCGGCGGCGATGATCCGCTGGAACACCTCGTCGGACGAGAAGCGGTCCCGAACGGCCTCGCCGACCGCCGGCGCGCCGCTTCGGGAGCGCTCGACGACCTCGCGCATCGAATCGTCGTCGGGGGGTGTCGAGTCGGTCACTATCTCACCCACTGTCGCGGCGTTAAAAAGTACTTCCTCTTTCGGCACCCGATGCAGAAATCCTATGTTCGTCTGTTCTCGCGGGATGCAACGCCGTCTTTTACGACAGTTGTCCGCATTTCAAGACGATCGTCCCGTTCTGTCTGGGTGGCGTCTCCTCGGCCGCCGGCGACCTCACGCTCGTTCGACGGTCACGATCCGGACCTCTATCCGGACGTCGCTCCCGATCGTCGCCTCGACGCGTCCGTCGAGCTCGTCGACGAGTCCGGAGAGATCGGTGCCCGGAGGGGCGCCCACGATGATGTCCACCTCTTCGGTCTCGAGCGGGGGGATCGTCCCGGTCCGCTCGATGTCCAGCTCTAACAGCTCCACGTTCGCGTCGAGGGCGGCCAGCTCGTCGCCGACGGCCGTCCTGATGTCCGCCTCGGTCGTCGAGACGGCGTAGGACTCGTAGGTGACGCCGCCGAGGAACACGGAGAGGACCGCGATGGCGACGAGGAGCACCGCCGCCCGTTTCAGCACCGCCGATCGGGCCTCGTCTTCCCTGAACCAGCGCTGGGGTCGGTACCCCTCGTACCAGAGCACGACGAGCGCCGAGAGGTTGATCGAGAGGACGTTGACGGCGACGATCACGCCCGCGCCGATCACGAGCTGGGGAATCACGAAGGCGATGCCGATCCCGACGGCGGCCGCCGGCGGGATGAGCGCCACGGCGATCATGACGCCGACGAGCGTCGCGGAGACGCCGGTCATCAGCGAGACGATCCCGGCGACGCCCGCGCCGATCGCCACGACGAGCACGAGCACGTTCGGGGCGAGCCGCTCGGACACCTCGGTGAGTTCGAGCGGGTCGAGGCCGGGCGGGACGAACGCGAACGTCCGCAGCGCGAACGCGAACAGCGTCGCGGCGGCGATCGCCACGACGACGCCGAGCACCTGCATGCGCACCCCGCGGCGGAACGTCTCTTCGTCGTCGACGACGGTGCCGACCGCGGCCGACATCGCCGGACCGATCAGCGGCGCGATCACCATCGAGCCGACCACCGTCGCGGGCGAGTCCAACAGCAGCCCGGCCGTCGCGATCACCGCCGATATCACGGTCATCAACACGTACGTGCCGAGCCCGGAGGCGAGCTCGTCCGCCTTCGCCTGGAGCTCCTCCCGAGAGATCCGGTCGCTGCCGCGGTCGGAGTCTCGCTCGTACTCGGCTTCGAGCGCCTCGAATCGCCGGGATATCACCGTCTCCGCGGCCACGATGACGGTGTAGGTCTGCTCGTCTATCCCCGCCTCCCGGAGGCGGTCGAGGACGGGTTCGACCGCGGCGGTCGGGATCGCGAACGTCGCGACCGCGGTGTACTCGCGGCCGCTCGTCTCGTCGGTGACGACGTAGTCCACGCCTTCCTCGTCGAGCGCGCGGACGACGGCCGCGCGCTTCCCGGCCGGAATCATGACCTGTACGAGTCGCACGGTCCGTGGTCGGACCGGTAGACCTTATAACGGCCGGTGGAGACGCCCGAGTGGTTCGTCAACCGTGGATGTGTGAGTTTCAGGCCATCATTTCATCTGTCTCAGATTGGATAGTTCGCACTGGCCGTGCAACTTATAGAGCATGTATTCAACATCCATTCCGACGGCTGTTACACCTAATTTGATAAGTGACATAGATACATACAGAGGTATGGATCCATGGCGGAACCTAACGAACAGCACGATACCGAACTGACACCGGAGGAATTGGCACACACGCACCTGCCGGAACAGACGATGTATAAGATTCAGACCGCTGGTGCTGAGGGTGCAGATGCCGACGATATCCAGCACCCTCCGCAGACGATCAGGACGAACGAATTACGTTGTCTGTACTTCGAACTCGAACCGGACGAAACGATCGACTGGCACACCCACGTTCCAGACCTCGACGAAGTGAATCTCTGTCTCGAAGGTCGCGCGAAATACACGCTCGAACGTGAAGACGGAAGCTATCAGACACTGGAGATCGGGCCAATGGAGTTCGTCTATGTTCCCGGCGGTGCTCGGAACAAAATCGAAGTGGTCGGCGACCAAACGCACAGGTCACTGTCTGTGGCGAAATCTGTTTCAGTCGCTCGATTGGAAGCACTTGAGGGAAAAACAGAACAGGCTGCACCCGGAGACACAGACTGGCCGGACTCGTTGTTCGTTGACCGCAAGCGAGACGAGATTGTTGCAAAGAATGAAAACTTAGTCTCTAAATGAGACGTTAGACACTGGTGTCCGGGCCACTTGGCGGGGGTTCGGGACTCGCTTGTGTTGGATTTGTGTGGTGTCTCTTGCATGGTGTATCTGTCAGAAGTTGGTATTTTCCGCTCGTTGATGAAGTGACGGACTGACAAGTCAACAATTGAACCACCACTGAGTCGAAGTATCCGACGGCCTCGCGAGAAACGGAACTTTAATGCGCGAATCCCTCGCACCTTCAAACAAGAATGCTCTCGCCGCTGTTCATCGACACGTTCCTGCTCGATTACCACCTCGGGCACGTCATACTGCTCGGGTTCGTCGTATCGCTCCTGGGGGCCGCACCCCTGAAGTCCCAGAAGGTGATCGCCTCCGTCTTCGCCGGCTTCGGGCTGATATTCCTGGTCGCCCCGTACACGACGATGCCCCAGACGTACATCCTCATCGGGGTGCCGATGATCCTCATCGGCACGCTGCTGTGGACGATGGCCGACAGCTGATTCGGGCGCGAAGCGCCCTGGCCTCCGCTTTTCCCTCCCTCTCCTCCGATTTTTCTCTCCCCTCCTCTCCTCCGATTTTTCTCTCCCCTCCTCTCCTCCCGTTTTCTCTCCCCGATCGCCGCGTTCCCGGTCTGCTCTCACGGTCGCCTCCGTCGGCGGTCGATCCCGCTCCTTTTTGCACCCCCGGCGACACTCGTCGCCATGGTCACGGTACGGGCACCCGCCACGAGCGCGAACCTCGGCAGCGGGTTCGACGTGTTCGGGGCGG
Organism: Halorubrum sp. AD140; assembly: GCF_034497445.1. Classification (NCBI taxonomy): domain Archaea; kingdom Methanobacteriati; phylum Methanobacteriota; class Halobacteria; order Halobacteriales; family Haloferacaceae; genus Halorubrum; species Halorubrum sp. AD140. The sequence continues at coordinate 224 of NZ_JAXRUU010000113.1, read as the reverse complement.
CGCTCACGCGGCCGGCGGACGTCGTCACCGTCGAGAAGGCGGCGGAGACGACGATCGAGGTCACGGGCGTGGGGGCACAGTACATCCCGGAAGACCCCGAGAAGAACACGGTCGGCGCGGTCGTCGAGGCCCTCGACGCGCCCGCGCGCATCCACATCGACAAGGGGGTCCGGCCGGCCTCCGGGCTCGGCTCCTCGGCCGCCAGCGCCGCGGGCGCCGCGGTC
>NZ_JAXRUU010000112.1:0-4409 GCF_034497445.1 Halorubrum sp. AD140 | reverse complement strand
TCCAAAGCCCCAGCCGCTCGGCCGTACGTGATCGACGACTCCACGGCGATCACCTCCAAAGCCCCAGCCGCGAGGCCGACGCACACTCGCTGCGCTCCTTAGTCGTTCGCTTCGCTCACTCCTTGCGGTGCTTGCGTCGTCTGCGTCGGCCTCGCGACTGCCCCTTTGAGTCCCACCGCACAGCACCGCACCTCACGCCTCCCCAGCCTCGGTCGGTGGCGGCCGCGGAACCGCACCGCATCGCGGCCGCCACCGACCTCCCTCGCGCGACGCTGTTCGCGCCCTTCGGGCGCTCACAGGCGCACGCCACCGCACATCACTTATATATGATCGTCCGATCGACGTCCCGTGCGGTCCGGTACCGTCCCGCCGGCGGGGGAGGTCAAAGCTTACTTACACGCACGCCGCCGTAGTTCGGGTAATGAGTAGCGACGCCCAGGAGGCGAGCGACGACCGGCGGAAGTACGAGTTCCGCAAGGTCATCGAGGAGCTCCGCGACTTCGAGGGCTCCGGCACGCAGCTCGTCACCATCTACATCCCCGAGGATCGGCAGATCTCCGACGTGGTCGCCCACGTCACCCAGGAACACAGCGAGGCGTCGAACATCAAGTCCAAGCAGACCCGGACGGCCGTCCAGGACGCGCTCACCTCGATCAAGGACCGCCTCCGCTACTACGACACCTTCCCGCCCGAGAACGGGATGGTGATCTTCTCCGGCGCCATCGATTCCGGCGGCGGTCAGACCGACATGGTCACCCGGACGCTGGAGTCGCCGCCCCAGCCCGTCGAGTCGTTCCGATACCACTGCGACTCCGAGTTCCTCACCGAGCCGCTCGAACACATGCTGGAGGACTCCGGGCTGTTCGGGCTCATCGTCCTGGACCGACGCGAGGCCAACGTCGGCTGGCTGAAGGGCAAGCGGATCGAGCCCGTCAAGTCCGCCTCCTCGCTCGTCCCCGGCAAACAGCGGAAGGGGGGGCAGTCAGCCCAGCGGTTCGCCCGCCTCCGGCTCGAGGCGATCGACAACTTCTACCAGGAGGTCGCGGGGATGGCCAACGACCTGTTCGTCGACAAGCGCCACGAGCTCGACGGCATCCTCGTCGGCGGTCCCTCCCCGACGAAAGACGAGTTCCTCGACGGCGACTACCTCCACCACGAGCTCCAGGACAAGGTGCTCGGCAAGTTCGACGTGGCCTACACCGACGAGTCCGGGCTGAAAGACCTCGTCGACAACGCCAGCGAGGCGCTCGCCGACCAGGAGATCGTCGAGGACAAACGTCACATGGAGGAGTTCTTCGAGAAGCTCAACACCGGCGAGGAGGCGACCTACGGGTTCGAGCAGACCCGCCGGAACCTGATCATGGGCTCGGTCGACCGGCTGCTCATCTCCGAGGACCTCCGCTCCGACGTCGTCGTCTACGAGTGCCCGAACGGCCACGAGGAGTACGAGGTGATCGACTCGCGACACTCCACCCCCTCACACGAGTGTTCGGAGTGCGGCGAGGCGGCAGACGTCGACGAGCGCGACGACGTGATCGAACACCTGATGAACATCGCCGAGCAGCGCGGGACGGACACGAAGTTCATCTCGACGGACTTCGAGAAGGGCGAGCAGCTGATGGACGCGTTCGGCGGCATCGCGGGCATCCTGCGGTACTCGACCGGCGTGTAGAGTCACTCCGGCGAGCGCCGGATCGGCCTCAGTCCGAGTCGACGGGCGCGGCCGCGATCTCCAGACACGCGCAGGCGTCCGTCTCGGGGTCGAAACAGTCCGGACACTCCGGCTGTCGGTCGATGATCGTGTCCAGCCGGTCGGCGACGGTGTCGTCGATGACGGCCTCCAACTCGCGGGCCTCCTCGCGGAACTCCTCGACGCCGAGCACGTTCGCGAGGAACCGCTCGATGATACAGTACGTCTGGAGCGCGTCCCGCGCCCGGACGATCCCGTCGTCGGTGAGCCGGACCCCCTTGTACTTCTCGTGCTCGGCGAGCCCGCGCCCCTCCAGCTTGCCGATCATCTCGTTCGCGCTCGCGGGGCTCACGTCCAGGGCGTCGGCTATCGACCCCGTCGAGGCCGGCCCGTCCTCCTGTTTCTGTACGACGTATATCGTCTTGAGGTACTGGTCTGCGGTGTTCACGGGTCTCCTCCGTCGGGGATCGTCGTCGGTTCGATACGCCGATTCATCGTCGCTCCATGACCTCCGTGACCTCGCTGACGCCCGCCGCCTCCTCCTCGCGGATCGTTCGCAGCGTCTCCAAGAGGACCGCCCGGTCGATCGAGAACTCGGCGTTGGACGCCTCGATCGCGTCGATGAGGTCGTCGTAGAACTTGTAGGCGGTCTCCTCGTTACACAGCTGGTCGTACAGGATCCCGTCGAAGTCCTCGGGCTTGGTTCGCCCGTAGCGGGCGTCGACGAGCGATTCGATCTCGTCGAACGGAACGCTGTCGACGCCGAGTCCCTCGATGAGCGACTCCAGCCGTTCGCGGTGGTCGGCGGACTCCTCGGCGGCGTCCGCGAGCAGCGCCTCGATCTCTTCGTCGAGCTCGGCGTCCAGGCTCTGATAGTGGTGGTGCGACCGCGCCTCGACCACCTCCTCCAACACGATCCCGATCTGCAGCAGCCGAGCGAGCTGGTCGTCCGAGGTGATCCGCTGGCTCACGCTCACGGCGACCACCCGTCACCGCTCGATACGCCCGTTCGCATACACTCGTCTTCGGGTGCAGGCTGACTTAAGATGTTCCCCTTCAGCCGGGGGTCGTCGTCGGGAAACAGAAAAACCGCCGTCGCCGCCTCGAACAGCCGCCGAGCGCCGCCACCTACTGGAGGCGCTCGAAGACGAGCTCCTCGACGTCGTCGCGGAACTCGTCGACCGCGATCTCCTCTAACACGGGCACGAAGAAGCCCTCGACGAGCATGTTCCGCGCCGTACGGGAGTCGATCGTGCGGCTCTCCAGGTAGAACAGGTCCTCGGCGTCGACCTGTCCGACCGTCGCGGAGTGGGAGGCCTCGGTGTCGTGGTTGTGGATGATCAGCTTCGGCGACGCGTCGGCCTCGGCGTCGTCCGACAGCATCAGCGTGTTCTCGCGCTGGTAGCTGGACGTGTTCCACGCGTCCTCGCCGACGTCCTGGACGCCCTCGTAGACGGAGCGGGCAACGTCGTCGAGCACGCCGCGCGTGACGAGGTCGGCCGTCGTGTGCTCGGCGCGGTGCCAGACGCGGGCGTTGATGTCGAAGTGCTGGTCGTCGGTGCCGAAGAACGTCCCGACGATCTGACTCTCGGAGCCGTCGCCCTCGAGCTCGGTCTCGACGTCGGAGCGGGTGAGCTTCGAGCCGAAGTTGCTCTCGATCCAGTCGATCGTCGCGTACGTGTCGGTCACGCCGCGCTTCAGCGAGTAGGTGTACGAGTCGTCGTCGAGGTTCTGCAGCGAGCCGAACTGGACGGTCGAGTTCTCGCCCGCGACGATCTCGACGAGGTTCGAGAAGTAGCGGTCGCCGTCGACCCCGCCTTCACCGGACTCGATCGACTCGAGGATCGTCACCGACGACGACTCCTCGGCGACGACGAGCGTCTGGCTGAACAGCGAGCGGGAGTTCATCTCCGCGCGCACCGTCACGTCCTCCACGTCGACGCCCTCGGGGACGTAGACGAACGTGCCGGTCGTGAAGAGCGCGACCGACAGCGCCGTGAGGTAGTTGTGTTCTGGGTCGAGCACCGAGCCGAAGTTCGCCTCGATGACGTCGCCGTACTCGTCGAACGCCTCGGTGAACGGGAGGACGACGACCTCGTCGTCGCCGGCGGCCCGCTCCGTGGCGTCGGACTGGTTCAGCGGGTCGACGAGCGCCTCGAAGTCGAGCGCCTCCAGGTCGGTCCAGCGGCGTCCGGGCGTCTGGATGACGTCCGGCAGCTCCGCCGTCTCCAGCGCCGAGAGCGCGTTCAGACGGGTCTCGAGGAGCCACTCGGGCTCGTCGCGTTCGTCGGCGATGCGTCGTACCGTGTCCTCCGAGAGGCTCTCGATTGCTTTCGTGCTCATGTTATCCGAGCGAACCCTCCATCTCCAGCTCGACGAGCCGGTTCAGCTCGACGGCGTACTCGATCGGCAGCTCCTCCGTGATGGGCTCGATGAAGCCCGAGACGATCATCTGCTTCGCGTCGTCGTCGTCGAGGCCGCGCGACTGCAGGTAGAAGATGTCCTCGTCGCCGATCTTCCCGACGGTCGCCTCGTGGGCGACGTCGACCTTCGACTCGTTGATCTCCATGTACGGCATCGTGTCCGACGTCGACTGGTTGTCGAACATCAGCGCGTCGCACTCGACCGCCGTCGAGGAGTTCTCGGCGCCGTCCGCGATGTGGACGAGCCCGCGGTAGTTCGTGCGGCCGCCGTCCTTCGCGATCGACTTCGACTCGAC
>NZ_JAXRUU010000111.1:0-4469 GCF_034497445.1 Halorubrum sp. AD140 | reverse complement strand
TGGGGCGGGTTCGTCCTCGACGCAGGCCACCCGACCGCCCGGTTCACGACCGACCGCCCGGCGGACGGCGAGTGGACCGTCCCGCCGGTGACCGCCCGCCACGGCGTGCCCGACGACTGGCGCTTCCTGCTCGTGCGCCCCGACGTCGATCCGGGCCGGAACGGGGAGGCGGAGGACGACGCGATGCGGGCCGCGGTCGAACGCGCGGACCCCGGCCTCGCCGACCGGATCGGCGGGATCGTCACCCGGCGGGTGCTCCCCGCGATCGCGACCGGGAACGCCGAGCGGTTCGGCGCCGCGGTCGCGGAGATCGGCCGGCTCAACGGTGCGTGGTACGCCGACGAGCAGGGCGGCATCTACCGCCCGCCCGTCGGCGACGTGGTGGCGTCGCTGTCGGCGTCCTCGGCCGTCTTTGGCGCGGGCCAGTCCTCGTGGGGCCCGACCGTGTACGGCGTCACCGACGCCGCCAACGCGGACGCCGCGGCGACCGCGGGCGAGCGAGCGCTGGAGGAGGCGGACGTGGCCGGTTCGGTCGCCGTCGTGCGTGCGGCGGAGGGCGGGGCGCGGGTGACGGAGTGAGGTGACGCGGACCGGGGTCGACCGAGCAACAACACTAAGCGGGGCGGCGACACCGTACAGGACATGACGAGCGTTCCGTTCGGCGTCGCCCGCCTCGACTCGATCCTCGGCGGCGGTGCGCCGCCGGGAACCGTCGCGCTGCTCGCCGGGGAGTCCGGGGCGGGCGCGCGCGAGTTCCTGTACACGAGCGCGGCGATGAACGCGCTCGGGCGCGCCGACCCGGAGCTGTTCGACCTGTACTACGGGGACCTGCCCGCGGACGCCGCGCTCCCCGAAGCCGTTCACTACCTGTCCTTTACCGCCGACACGAGCGCGCTCGTCCGCGAGATGCGGTACGCGATGACCGACGAGATCGTCGACGCAGCGATCGACGAGATCTCCTTCCGGGACCTCTCGCCGGAGTACTTCCAGCTGAGTCCGATCCCGCGCGACTGGTACGAAGACGAGACGGCGTCGATCACGGAGCTCGGCGACCGCGGGGAGTACGAGGACGTGCTCACGGCGTTCGGCGACTACCTCTCCGCGAACGCCGACGGGAGCCTCGTCTGTATCGACTCCGTCACCGACCTCGTCTCGATGGTCGACGAGGACACCGAGTGGAGCGACGTGGCGATGGTGATGAAGGGGCTCAAGAAGGCCGCCTACGAGTGGGGCGGGCTCATCCTCGTGTTGGTGAACACCGACTCGATCACCGACCGCGAGCTCGGCGCGCTGATGGACGCGGCGGGCGGGACGCTCCAGTTCACGTGGGAGAGCGGCGGCTCGCAGCGCGCCCGGACCATGTTCGTCCGCGAGTTCCGCGGCGTCCTCTCCCGGCTGGAGGCGGAGAACATCGTCCGGTTCGAGACCGAGATCCACGAGGGAGGCTTCGACATCAGCGACGTGCGGAAGATCCGGTGATCGGAGGCGCCGTAGCGGGCGGACCGCCGTCGACCGCCGCCGACGAACTCCGAACTCGTCCCTCCGAGTATCGATCCGGAGAACGACGCGACAGATTACTTAAGTCTGCCCTCCAAACGGGGCGTAGATGACGGAGGACTCTCGATGAGCGACCTCGATCCGACCGACCAGTCGGTCGAGACCGCCGTCGACGCGGCGATCGACGCCGTCGCCGCTGCGGCGGACGATGAGGCCGCCGAGCCCCGTGCCGACCGCGAGGAGCTGCTGAAACGGGCGATCGTTGCGCTCGCGGAGTCCGAGGGGATCGAGGTGCCGGACGCCGAGGAGGTGGCGGCGATCCGGTCGCGGCTCGACGCTCTCGACGACGAGGTCGACGAGAAGGTCGAGGACCTGCGGGACCGCTTCGTCGAGCTCTACCGCGACCTTGAGTCGAAGGCCCCGGCCGACCACGCCCACCCGGAAACCGCGCAGCGACTGGACGCGCTCGCGGCCGACCTCGACCGAATCGCTGCCCGGCTCGACGAGGTGGAGGGAGGCGCCGCGGGACGGTCGACTGTCGACGAGGCGGTCGAGGAAACCGTCGACGACCTCGACGACCGCCTGCGTCGCGTCGAGTCGCGGGCGGCGGACCTCGACGACCTCGAATCCAGGATCGACGACGTCGACGTCGAGGACCTCGACGACAAGCTCTCGCGGGTCGCGAGCGCGGTCGTCAGGGTCCGCCGTCGACTGGAGGCCGCCGAGCGCGACCGCGCCGACCGCGAGCACCTCGACGCGCTGACGGCCGCTGCGAACCGCCACGGCGTTCGGAAGGCGGCCTGCACCGACTGCGGCGGGACCGTCGGGATCGGGCTGTTGACGGCGCCCGAGTGCCCCCACTGCGGCCGGCAGTTCGCCGAACTGGAGCCGAACCCCGGCTTCCTCGGCACCTCGCGGCTGGTCGTCGGCGACCGACCGGCGCTCGACGGCGACGTGGACGCCGGCGGCGCGAGCGGCGGAGTGAGCACCCGAGACGCCGACGGTGAACGGGGGACGCGATGACCGGAGCGGACCACCCGTTCCGGGGATCGGACCGCGACGACGAGCCGAACGCCTTCGACGTCACGGACGAGGACGGAGAGGCGGACGCTCTCGACGCGCTCGACGCGCTCGACGCCCTCGAGGAGGGAGAGGAGAGCGCGAAGGACGCCGACCCGTTCGCGGAACTCGGCGACGGCGTCGACGGAGGAGAGGATACGAGGGCGTCGGCCGGCTCGGAGCCTCACGAGGTCCGCTCGCACGCGGCGCACGGTGAGGCCGACACGGCGCACGGCGAGGCCGACGCGTACCACGGCGACCCCTTCGAGGAACTCGGTTCGGTCGACGACGCGGCCGACGACCCGACGGACGCGTTCGAACGGATGGACGTGAGCGGTGCGGCCGAGGAGGACGTCTGGGAGTCCCTCGACGAGGACGCGGACGACCCGGTCGGTGCGGGCGTCCGCGGGTCGGCGGCGGTCGCGGAGGTCGGCGACGCCGCCGTCGAACACGTCGTCGACAAGCGGACGTACTGCCAGCGGTGTCCCCACTTCACCGACCCGCCCGAGGTCGCCTGCACCCACGAGGGAACGACCGTCGTCGAGGCGGTCGGCTTCGGCGAGTTCCGCGTCCGGAACTGCCCGATGGTCTCCGAGGACGACCCAGCGTTCGACGCCGACGAATGAATTGGTATCGGTTACCTATTCGTCGAACGATATCGAAAACAGTTTCTGAACAGCCTCAAGCGTTCCCGGCGTGAAACGTCGTTTACGGTGGGAATAGTCGAGAAAACGCGACGGAACGGCATCGAGTTCGGTTCGGGAGCGCTCACCGGTGCGATAGGGGATTCGATTACTGTCATCCCGCTCGTGGTCGCCCTGGCGCTGCTGACCGACGTGTCGCTGCCGCACGCGCTCGCCGGGTTCGGGGTCTTCCAGATCGTCTGGGGAGTGCGATACGGGCTGCCGATGTCCGTGGAGCCGATGAAGGCGCTGGCGGCGCTGGCGATCGCCGGCGCACTGACGTACGCCGAGCTCGCGCTCGCCGGGCTGATCCTCGGCGTCCTCCTCCTCGCGATCGGGCTCACGGGGACGCTCGCGCGGGTCGAGCGCTGGATTGGCGAGCCGGTGATCCGCGGGGTGCAGTTCGCGGTCGGGCTGATCCTCCTGCAGACCGGAGTCGACCTCGCGGTCGGCGATCCGGTCCTCGCGGCGGTCGGGGTGGCGATCGCGGGCGTCGCGGTCCTCGCCGGTCACCGGAAGGCGAGCGCGCTCGCGGTGGCGGTCGCGGGCGTCGCGGTGGCCGTCGTCGCCGCTGGCGTTCCGGCGCCGCAGTGGCCCGGGGCGCCGCCGACGCCGTCGCTGCCCGCGCTCTCGGCGGCGGTCACCAGGCGAGCGGCCGACGGCGTGGTCGCCCAGCTCGCGATGACGATCGGCAACGCCGCGCTCGCGACCTCCCTGCTGTTCGCGGACCTGTTCGACGCCGAGGTGACGCCGGACGAGCTGTCGACGAGCATGGGCGCGACGAACCTGCTCGCGGTGCCGCTCGGCGGGATCCCGATGTGTCACGGCTGCGACGGCGTCGCCGGCAAACACGCGTTCGGCGCGCGCACCGGCGGCGCGAACGTCGTCCTCGGCGTCGGCTACCTCCTCGCCGTCCCCTTCGCCACGCCCGCCCTCCTCGGCGCGTTCCCGGTGGCGATGCTCGGCGCGCTGCTCGCTATCGTCTCGGTCTCGCTCGCGCGCAACGCTCTCGACTCGGAGAACGTCGCGCTCTCGGTCGCCATCGGGGCCGTCGCGCTGGCGACGAACCTCGGCGCCGCGTTCCTGCTCGGGATCGTCGCGCACCTCGCGTGGGAGCGGGTCGGCGGCAGCGACGATCGCTTATAAGCGAACGAGGTGGCGACGAGACTGGGGCTTTGCGGGTGTTCGCCGCGTCGCCGAGGGCAACGACTCACGAGTCCGAACCAGACC
>NZ_JAXRUU010000110.1:0-4619 GCF_034497445.1 Halorubrum sp. AD140 | reverse complement strand
TCGCCCTCGATCCACCGGTAATGACCTTCGCCGACCTCTTCGAACGAGCCGCCGAGCACGACGCGGACGCCGAGGCGGTGAGCGCGGCGCTGGGCGAGCGTCGGTCTGACTCCGGAAACGGGGACACCGCCGAGAGCGACCAAAAAGCGACCGACGACGGCCCGAACCCCGTCGATCGCGACCCGAGCCCCGCCCGCGTCGTCGCCGACGCCGACGTGCTCGCGGCGGACCTCCTCGTCGGCGGACCCTCTCGCGAAGCGCTCGACGCGCTGCGCGCGCACTCGTGGACGACGCTCGTCGCCAGCGACGCGCTCCTTGACGACGCGGCGGCGGTGATCGCCTCACTCGCCGACACTGACCTCGCGGCCGACTGGCGCGACGCGGTCGAGGCGTGGCGCGAGCCGGTCGCGCACCCCCCGGGAGACCACCCGGCGCTGGCGTCCGCGTACCGCGGCGCCGCGATGCAGGTCGTGAGCCTCGACCCGTCGCTCACGGGGGCGCGGGCCGCGGCCGGGCTCCGGGACCGACTCCCCGTGAGCGTGCGGGAGCCGCGGGCGTTCGCGACCGTGTTCTCCGCCGAGAAGCTCTACCCCGAGGCCGTCGGCGGCGCGTACCCCGGCCCCGACCGCGACCCGCGCTCGATGGGCCCCGTTCGGAGCGGCGGGGACCAGCAGCGATAAACGACCGCCGGCCCGACCGACGGTAATGACCGATCCGGACGCGACCGCGGAGGGGACCGTCGTCGACGACGGCGACGCCCCGGAGCTGCCGGACGACCTGGACGCGGTCCGCGAGGCGCTCGTGGCGTGGTACGAGGCCGACCACCGCGAGTTCCCGTGGCGCCGCACCGAGGACCCGTACGCGATCCTCGTCAGCGAGGTGATGAGCCAGCAGACGCAGCTCGACCGCGTCGTCCCCGCGTGGGAGGACTTCCTCGAGGAGTGGCCCACGACCGCCGACCTGGCCGCCGCCGACCGCGGCGACGTCGTCGCCTTCTGGTCGGACCACTCGCTCGGCTACAACAACCGCGCGACGTACCTCCACGAGGCCGCCGGACAGGTCGAGGAGGACTACGACGGGGAGTTCCCGGAGTCGCCAGAGAAGCTACAGAGCCTGATGGGCGTCGGGCCGTACACCGCCAACGCGGTGGCGTCGTTCGCGTTCGACAACGGCGACGCCGTCGTCGACACCAACGTGAAGCGCGTGCTCCACCGCGCGTTCGCGGTGCCGGACGACGACGCGGCGTTCGCGCGGGTCGCCTCGCACGCGATGCCCGACGGCGAGTCCCGCGTCTGGAACAACGCGATCATGGAGCTTGGCGGCGTCGCCTGCGGGACGGCCCCACGCTGCGACGAGGCCGGCTGCCCCTGGCGGCGGTGGTGTCACGCCTACGAGACCGGCGACTTCACCGCGCCCGACGTGCCCACACAGCCGAGCTTCGAGGGGAGCCGCCGGCAGTTCCGCGGGCGGATCGTCCGGACGCTCGGCGAGTACGACGACCTGACGCTCGACGATCTCGGTCCGCGGATCCGCGTCGACTACGCTCCGAACGGCGAGTACGGCCGGGAGTGGCTCCGCGGGCTCGTCGACGACCTCGCCGACGACGGGCTGGTCGCGGTCGAGGACGGGAACGAGGAGGCGGTCGTCTCGCTGCGTCGGTAGCGCGTCGACGCGGGGCGCGCCGCACCCGTGCGGCGGCCTCTCGCGAGGGCTCGCTGCTGCGCCCGCGGGAACCGTCACCCGTTTATCACCGGAGCGGGAAGGAGGAGCCATGAGCGAGACCGTCGACTCCGACCTCTACACGCGGACGAAGGCGCTGCTGGAGCCGGGCGACATCGAACTCGTGGGGTGTATCGTCCACACGACGCTCGGCGGACAGGAGGACCTGGAGATGCACGAGCTCACGGTCGCTGTCAACGACGTCATCGCCAACCACGCCGGCAAGGGCGAGGCGTACATCGAGGCGGGCAACGACGACACGAGCTTCTCCTCGAACCAGTTCCAGGGACGCACCCTCGACGGCGAGGACTTCGTCTGGGAGTGCCAGCAGCTCCTCCGCGACGGCACCTTCGACCTCGTCTTCTACTACGAGGCCGGCGTCGAGCAGGAGGCGCTCGCGGACGACCTGGCCGCCCTCGACGACGTCGACCGCGTGACGCAGGTACCCTGAGCGGCGGTCCGGGTGGTCTCCCCGTGAGCGACACCGTCCTGATTCCCGGCGGCCGCGACGTGCGCGCCACTCTCGACACCGCAGCGAGCGACGGGGGCGAGTCGAAGCGCGACGGCGACGCCCGAGCCGACGCGGTCGTCGTCGCCTGCCCGCCGCACCCGCAGCAACGCGGCCACCGCGGCGACGAGCGCCTGACCGCCGCGAGCGACGCGCTGACCGATCGCGGGATCGACTGCCTCCGGTTCGACTACGGCGACTGGGACGAGGGGTACGGCGAGAGCACGGACGCCGACAACGCAGTCTCGTGGGCGGTCGAGCGCTACGAGCGCGTGGGGCTGTTCGGCTTCTCGTTCGGGGCCACGGTCGCGCTCGTGACGGCCGCCTCGCGCCCCGGCCTCGCCGGCGTCTGCGCGCTGGCGCCGACGGCCCGGCTGAACCCCGACGTCGACGCGGTCGCCGCCCTCGACGGCCTCGTGGATTTGGGTGTACCGACGCGGATCCTGTACGCGACCCGCGACTCGACGGCCGACTGGGAGCCCGTCGTGGAACGGGCCGAGGAACTGGGCGTCGAGACGCAGGCGTTCGAGTCGGACCACTTCTTCGTGGGACGGGCGGCGGACGTGGGAGAGACGGTGGCGGCGTTCTTCGGGCCGCGGTTGGGCGGTGATATGTAACGAGCCCCACTCGGTCGAGACGAGAGGCGAGAAGCGACGCTGTTCATCCAGGCCCGCCCGAGAGTTTTAGCCCGTTGGTCCCGAAACGCGAGGATATGAGTTCGGCAGGTCCCCGAGGGCTCCAGGCCGTCCCCGAAGAACTCCGCGACCGCGAGTCGTGGCTCGACCCGTTCGACTGGTACGAGCGGATGCGTGAAGCGGCTCCAGTCCGGTACGACGCCGAGCGTCGTACGTGGGACGTCTTCCGGTACGAGGACGTGAAACGCGTGTTGGACGACGACGACGTGTTCTCGGTGGACCCTCGGGAGGCGGACGACTTCGTCGAACCCGACGGGCCGGGCGAAGGGCTGATCCTCGATACGATGCTGTTCGAGGACCCGCCCCGCCACGACGAACTCCGGGGCGTCGTGGACGAGTGGTTCCAACCCCGGACGCTCGCGGACCGCGAACCCCACTTCCGAGACCTGGCGGGCGAGTTGCTCGACGACGCCGTCGGGGCACGCGGGCGAATGGACGTCGTCGAGGACCTCGCGTACCCGTTCCCGGTCGCGATTATCGCCGAACTGCTCGGCGTCCCGTCGTCGGATCGGGACCGATTCAAGACGTGGTCGGACGCGCTCGTGGAAGCCGCGAGCGACGGAGAGAGCGCGGACGCGTTCGCGGAACGCCAGCAGCAAACCCAGATGGAGATGGGCCAGTACTTCCTGGAAATGATAGAGGACCGCCGTGAGAACCCCCGAGAGGACCTCCTCTCCGTTATCGTCACCGCCGAATCCGACGCGGGAGGACGGCTCTCCCGCGAGGAGGCACTCGGGATGTGTATCCTGCTGCTCGTCGCGGGGAACATCACCACGACGAACCTCATCGCGAACGCGGTGCGGTGTTTCGCCGAGACGGACGCGGATCTGGTCGACGAGCTGCGTGGGGACGACCGCGCGCTCGCGAGCGCCATCGAAGAGGTGCTGCGATATCGGTCGCCGGTGCAGGCCATGAGCCGGGTCGCCGCGGAAGACGTGCGGATGCGCGGCGAGACCGTCGAAGCGGGCGACCGCGTCATCGCTTGGATCGGCTCCGCGAACCGCGACGAACGTCGGTTCGACGCGGCCGATACGTTCCGCCCCGACCGCTCACCCAACCAGCACATCGGGTTCGGTCACGGAACCCACTACTGTCTGGGGGCACCGCTCGCCCGACTCGAAGCCAAAGTCGGGCTGTCGGAGTTACTCGATCGCGTCGAGCGCGTGCGACTCACGGAGGCGCCCCTCCGGCCGACGCGGAGTTCGTTCATCTACGGCGTCGAATCGCTACCGATCCGATACGACGAACGACGGTAGATACGCATCGTTCAACAACCCGCCGTTTCGGACGGAAACCGCTACCTGCGAGGTTCAACAGGCACGGTCAGTTGTACCCGCGCCAGCGACGGCCGCACTCCTTGCACTTGAAGAAGCGCGTCGGGGGCTCGTCGGCCGCGCCCGTCTGTTTGATCGTGTACCACGCCTCGTCGTGGCCGCACTCGTCGCAGACGACGTCGGTCGCGGTCGGCTTCCCCTCGAAGTTCGCGCCCTCCTCCGTCTCGATCACCTCGTCGCCGGTCTGTTCGGTCGTCGACTCGAACGCGGCGGCGAGCGCCTCGTCGCGCTCGGCGGTGCCGCCGCAGTCGTCGTTCTGACACACCATCTCCCCGTCGCGAGAGACCATCATCGAGCCGCAGTCGTCACAGAACTGCATATATGGGTCACGGTAGGGCGTCGAGCGGTTTAGGTCTCGTGACT
>NZ_JAXRUU010000109.1:0-4686 GCF_034497445.1 Halorubrum sp. AD140 | reverse complement strand
ACCCGCGGTGGGCGGCCGCGACCTTCGTCGCGGGCGCGAACCCGTGGTCCCCGCACCGGTCGAACAGCGGGGCGATCGCCCGGCGGTGGAGCGTCAGCGCGCGGTCGTCGTCGCCGCCGCGGAGCGCCTCGCCGAGGGCGACGAACACTTCCGGGATCACCTGCGAGAGCGCGTGTATCCCGCCGTCGACGCCGAGCGATGCGCTCGGGTACAGCAGCGCGTCGACGCCCTGGAAGACGGTGAACTCCTCGGGGGTCCGGTCGACGGCGACGTCGACCGCCGAGATGTCGCCGCTGGTGTCTTTCAGCCCGACGACCGCCTCGCGCTCGGCCACGGCGGCGAGCACGTCGGGGTCGATCGGCTCGCCGACCGTCGACGGGATGTCGTAGAGGAAGAGGGGCAGGGGCGCGTCGTCGGCGACCGCGTCGAGGAACGCCCGCTGTCCCGCCGGCGCCGTCGAGTTGTGGTAGTACGGGAGCGTGACGAGCCCCGCGTCGGCGCCGGCCTCGGCGGCGTCCCGGAGCCGGGCGAGCACGCCCGGGACGGTCGTGCCTGCCGCGCCCGCGATCACGGGGACCTGGCCGTCGACCGCCTCGACCATCGTCTCGACGACCGTTCGGCGCTCCTCGTCGGTGAGACTGGCGAACTCGCCGGTGGTCCCGCAGGGAACGATCCCGTCGAGACCGGCGTCGACGAGCGTCGCGACGTTACTCGCGAGCGCGTCGGCGTCGACGTCGCCGTCGGCGTCGAAGGGGGTCACGATCGGCGGCGAGACGGCTCCGTACCGGAACTCGATGTCGAGCATGGTCCCCGGTTCGGCGGGGGGCGAGAAAGGTCTTGGTCCCATGGCGGCGGTTGCCGGAAGCGGCCGCGGCGGGACCCCTCCCGAGCACCGCGGTCAGTCCGAGCCGACGTTCCGCGCCCCGTCGGCGCATCGGCCGGCCGCGTCCCGCCCCGCTCTCGCGCGGACGCGTACTCGCACCGGGTGCGTCGGTCGCGTGTTCGCGCTCGCTCGCAGCGACAGCTCCGTCGTCACCGGTTCGAGCCGCAGCCGGCGGAGCAGCGTCGCGGTCGCGAGCCGGAGCTCCTGTCTCGCGAAGCGCATCCCGATACAGTGGCGCGGCCCGCCGCCGAACGGGAAGTAGGCGTACTCGGGACGGTCGCCGATCGCCGGACCGGTGCCCCCGTCGCCATGAACGACACCGGACCCAGAGGCGTCGTCGCCGCGAGCGACCTCTCGGCCGTCGGTCTCCTCGCCGTCAGCCTCTCGGAGCCACCGCTCGGGTCGGTACGTCTCGGGGTCGTCCCACCACCGCTCGTCGCGGTGGACCGCCCACGGCGAGAGCGTGAGCACGACGCCGGCCGGGACCCGGTAGCCGCCGAGGGTCACCGGCTCGGTCGGCTCGCGGAAGAAGGAGTGGACGGGCGGGTACAGCCGGAGCGCCTCGTCCACCGCCGCGGTCAGCGCCGGGCACTCCCGGACGTCCGCCGGCGTCGGGTCGGCGTCGAGTGCCGAGACCTCCGCGCCGACCCGCTCCTGGAACTCGGGGCGCCGGGCGAGGCAGTAGAGGGTGTACGTCAGGCCGAGCCCGCTCGTCTCGTGGCCGGCGAACAGGAACGTCACCGCGTTGTCGACGAGCCGGTCGTCGTCGATCGCCCCGAGCGCCGCGGCCGCGACGAGCGTGCCGAGGAGGTCGTCAGCGGCGCCCGGGTCCGGGGGCGGGCCGGCCGCGCGGCGCTCGGCGACGAGGTCGCGGACCGTCTCCCGGAGCGCTCCGATCCGACGCCGGTACCGCCGGTTCGTCGGGGTCGGGACCCACGCCGGGAGGAAGGAGGCGATCCGGCCCGTGTCGAACCGTTCCGTGACGCTCTCGGCGGCCGCCCGGACGGTGTCGCGCTCGCGCTCGACGTCGCTCCCGAGCAGGCTCTCCGCGAGGACGGCGAACGCGTAGTCGGTCGCGGCGGCGCGGACGTCGACGACGTCGCCGTCGTCCCACGAGGCCGCCGTCCGGCGGGCGTGCTCGACCATCGCGTCGCCGTACGCGGCCACCCGCTCGCGGAAGAACGCCGACCGCATCGCCGTCCGCTGCTCGCGCCACGCCTCCCCCTCGGCGAGGAACAGGCCGTCGCCGAGGAGCCCGCCGAGCTGCTCGCGGGGCATCTCTCCCTTCACGAATCGGTCGTGGTCCTCGACGAGGATCGCCGCGATCGCGTCGGGATCGGTCACGAGGTACCCCTCCGTGCCGAACACGTCGTACCGGACGACGCCGCCGTGCTCTGCGGACCGACGTTCGTAGAAGCCGAGCGCGTCGCTCGCGAGCTCGTGAACGTTGCCGAGGATCGGCAGTCCGCCGGGGTCGGGAGGCGCGACAGCCGCTCCTGCGGCGCCGTCGGTCGCGTCGGTGTCGCCCGAGACGTCGCCGGGAGACCGCGTCGTCTCGTCCATACGCATCGATCGGCGCGGCAAGCCGCTGACGTTTCGCACGGATCACTCCGTGTGTTTTTAAGTGTCAGGCGAGCGGACGTCGCGGCGACGACCATGCGATACGTTCGCGTGCGGTTCGCGTTTCCGCCGTCGGTCCGGCATCCGATGCACGGGTTCCTCGACGAGGGGGACGACCGGCGGACCGAGCTGTTGACGTGGCGGCGGCTCCCCGACGAGACGCTCGTCACGCTGTTCCGCGTCTCGGCCCCCAGAGAGCCGTATCTCGACCGGCTGCGGTCGGTCGACTCCATCGAGCGGTTCGAGACGGCCCCGGGCGACGGCGCCTTCTACCTCAAGGCGTACGAGCGGCTCGGCGGGCCGCTGGAGACGTTCCTCGACGCGTTCGTCGACACGGAGTTCCTCTCCGTGCCGCCGATCGTCTACCGGTCCGAGGGCCGAATGTCGTTCGGGCTGATCGGCCCGCCCGACCAGTTGCGGGACGTCTTCGCCGCCGTCCCGGACCCGATCGACGTCGACGTCGATCGGATCGGCTCGTACGGCGGCGGTCGGCGGCCGGCCGGCGTGGAGCTCACGGAGCGCCAGCGGGAGGCCCTCCGCGCCGCGCGCCGCGTCGGGTACTACGACGTGCCTCGGACGGGGTCGCTGGCCGACGTCGCCGAGGCGGTCGGCTGTTCCTCGTCGACGGCGGGAGCGCACCTGCGCAAGGCCGAGGCAGCGCTGGTCGAGGCGCTGCTCGACGGCTGAGCCATCCCTCCACGGGGCGCTCGGCGAGCGTCGGCCCGCCCGACGAGGAGGCGGCGGTACAACTATACTGGTCCGTCGCCACGTACGGGTGGAGTCTACTATGGATATCTCAGAGAAGCTCCTTTGTCTGTTCAGCGCCGACGTTCGCGAGGAGAGCGGCGAGTACGTCGTCGACGTCCCGCGCCGCGAGGTGGAGCGCGGCGCGCTGGAGCCGGGCGAGACGTATCGGGTCGCGCTCATCTCGCGGTCCGCCGACGACGAGGACGACGATACCGACGGCGGCACCGACGTCTCCGCGTCCCGCGCCGACGACGGGCCCCAGCCGCCGGTCGAGCCGGGCGAGATGCGGTACGTCGAGATCGAGGACCTCGGCAAGCAGGGCGACGGCATCGCCCGCGTCGAGCGCGGGTACGTGATAATCGTCCCCGACACGGAGGTCGGCGAGCGGGTGAAAATCGAGGTCACGGAGGTCAAGTCGAACTTCGCGGTCGGCGAGGTCGTCGAAGAGTCGCGGTAGCGTCGTCGCCCAGACGCGGTGTCCCCGAGGTCGGTGCGGACGACCGTCGGACCGAACCGGGTGGGCGGCTGCCGAACCGAGTCGGGCTGTCCCCGATCTCGGCCCCTCAGTCGTCGCCGGCGGAGACGCGGGTGTCCCAGTAGGAGACGGACGCGACGTAGTCGCCCAGGACGGTGTTCCCGACGAGCTGGTCGAGGACGCGGAACGGCTTCGCGACGGGCCCCGGCAGTTCGCGGTAGAAGCCGTACGGCAACACGAAATCGTGCTCCTCGCGGGCGAGCGCGAGGTCCGCCGCGCCGAGCATGTCGGCGACCTGCCGCTCGGAGTAGAGCCGGGAGCCCATCGGGAGCAGCCAGGTGTACAGCGTCCGCAGGCTGCGTCGGTTGAACGTGTCGAAGAACACCTGATCGCGGCTCACCCGGCGGAGCTCCGTCGCGAACGGGACCGGGTCGTCCATGAGGTGGAAAAAGCGCATCGCGACGACCGTGTCGAAGTGGTCGTCCGGGAACGGGAGCCGCGAGGCGTCGCCGCGGAGGAACTCGACCGTGTCGGCGTACCCGGCGGCGGCGACCTTCTCGCGGGCCTGTTCGAGCATCTCGCGGGAGACGTCGAGCCCGACGACGTCCGCGCCTTGGTCGGCGAGCATCGTCGTGAACCGGCCGGTGCCGCAGGCGACCTCCAGCACGCGGTGGCCCGGGTCGATCGGTCCCAACGCGGCGAGGACGGCCTCCTTCTCCCGGCGGTCGATGAGCTGTCCGCCGCCGGAGAAGCGGACGTCGTCGTACTCCTCGGCGACTTCGTCGGCCTGGTACCAGTCCTGTCCCTTCACGTTGTCCGTGATGGAGCCCGGACAGACAAAACCGTACTGGATACGGTCCGTCGATGACCCCGTTGCGGGCAGGCGGAAGCGGTCCGGCGGCGGCCCGCAGTCACCCGCTCGTGAGGACGTTCTCGGCCGGAATCTTCACGATTACGCGCG
>NZ_JAXRUU010000108.1:0-4883 GCF_034497445.1 Halorubrum sp. AD140 | reverse complement strand
CGCCCCCGGACCGTGACCCGCCCGTTCGTCGTCGGCGACCACCGACTGAAGACCGAACCGGGCGACCCGTTCGTCCGGTGTGCCGACTGCGGCTGCCGGTTCCGCTCGAAGGACGCGATCACCTCTCGCGGCTGTCACGGGCGCTCGGGTCGCTGAGGGCCTCCCGACCCCTCGGCCGCGGACGCTACCCCTTTCAGCGTCGCGGCCGAACCGCGGCCAATGACCGACGATTCGGGCGACGGTTCCGGCGACGCCGCCGATGACGCCCCCGCCGGCGACGGTGCCGAGGACGGCCCCGATGACGACGTCTCGCTCGACCGTTTTTACGAAGCCTTAGAGGCCGAGGGACGCCCGATCGCGACCGCCAGCGAGGTCGCTCGTCGACTCGGCACGTCGCAGTCGGCCGCGCGCGACGCGCTGGCCGCGCTCGTCGACCGCGGCGACGTGGACCGACTCGACGTCGAGCGCGACCCGATCGTCTTCTACCCGACCGACTGGGGCCGACTGGCGACGCGCGAGCGCGTCGTGGTCTTCCCCGAGCGCCGCGAGATCGTCGTCGACCGCCCGACGCAGTACACCCGCGCCCGGCTCTCGCAGTTCGCGTCCCTCGTCGACACCACGGGGACGGAGCCCGGCACCCGCGGGTACCTCTACCGGATACGCCAGGAAGACGTGTGGGCCGCGCCGTTCGACGACGCCGAGGCGCTGGTCGCCAGCCTCCGGTCGGTGCTCCCCCGCCGATACGACCACCTCGAAGAGTGGGTCCGCGACCAGTGGCGGCGCGCGCACCGCTTCCGGCTGTACACGCACGACGACGACTACGTCGTCTTGCAGGCCGCCTCCGAGAGCCTGATGGGCAACGTCGCGGACCAGCACCTCGACGACGGCCACCTCCGGGCGCCGATCTCCGAGACGGAGGCGTGGGTGAACGAGGGCGCCGTCGCCGAGATCAAGCGCGCGCTGTACGACGCGGGCTACCCGGTCGAGGACGACCGCGACCTCGACGTGGGCGACCCGGTCGACATAGACCTGACGATCGACCTCAGAGGGTATCAAGAGACGTGGGTCGAGACGTTCCTCGAGCGTGGGTCCGGGGTGTACGTCGGCCCGCCGGGGTCCGGCAAGACCGTCGCGGCCATCGCGACCGTCGCGGCCGTCGGCGGCGAGACGCTGGTTCTGGTCCCCTCCCGCGAGCTCGCCGGCCAGTGGCGCGAGGCGCTGCTCGACCACTCCACGGTCGACCCCGCCGACGTGGGGCTGTACCACGGCGGGCGAAAGGAGATCCGACCGATAACGATCGCGACGTACCAGATCGCCGGGATGGACCGCCACCGGAGCCTGTTCGACTCCCGGAAGTGGGGACTGATCTGCTTCGACGAGTGCCACCACGTCACCGCACCGGTCTACTCCCGGACGGCGGAGCTGCAGAGCAAACACCGCCTCGGCCTCTCCGCCACCCCGGTCAGCGAGACCGCCAGCGAGGAGGAGGTCTACACCCTGATCGGTCAGCCGATCGGCGCCGACTGGGACGCCCTCTTCGAGGAGGGGTTCGTCCAGGAGCCCGAGGTCGAGATCCGGTACGTCCCGTGGCGCGACGAGCTGGCGCGGAACGAGTACGCCAGCGCCGACGGCCGCGAGCGCCGCCGACTCGCGGCGGAGAACCCCGCGAAGGTCGAGGAGATCCGGTACCTGCTGGCCGCCCACCGCGACAAGAAGGCGCTCGTCTTCGTCGAGTACCTCGACCACGGCGAGGCGATCGCCGACGCGCTCGGCGTCCCGTTCGTCAGCGGCGAGACGCCACACCACGTGCGCGCGGAGCTGTTCCGGCGGTTCCGGGAGGAGGGGGACTCGTCCGAGACCGACCGCGACGACGTCGACGCCCTCGTCGTCTCCCGCGTCGGCGACGAGGGGATCGACCTCCCGAACGCCGAGGTCGCCATCGTCGCCAGCGGACTCGGCGGCTCCCGCCGACAGGGCTCGCAGCGCGCGGGTCGGACGATGCGCCCCGCCGGCTCCGCGCTCGTCTACGTGCTCGCGACGCGCGGATCCAGCGAGGAGGAGTTCGCGCAGCGGCAGATGCGACACCTCGCGCGCAAGGGCGTGCGGGTGCGGGAGACGAACGTCGCCGAGTAGGGGGTCGTCGACGCCGGCGTCGAAGCTTTCAACACCCGCTCCGCCGACTGCGCGGTATGGACACCGACGAGTCACGGCGGGGGGCGGGCGACGAGCCGCGGCGCGAGTCGGGCGACGACTCCCCCGCGCCGACCGTCGCCGAGGCGGTCGTCGACGCCATGCTCGACCGCGGCGTCGACACTGTCTTCGGGATCCCCGGAAAGCAGACGCTCCCGCTGAACCGGGCGCTCGCCGACCGCGACGCCCGGTTCGTCGTCGCGCGCCACGAGACGGCCGTCACCCATCAGGCGTGGGGATACGCCGAGACGAGCGAACCGGGGGCGATGGCGGCCACGTGCGTCGTCCCCGGTCCGGGCGACATGAACGCGATGAACGGGCTGAAGAACGCTCTGAACGACTGCGTCCCGCTGCTCCACCTCGCCGTCGAGACCGAGCGCGAGGTCCGCGGCGGCGACGGCATCCACGAGACGCCGCCGGAGACGTACGACACGGTCGTCAAGGAGAACGTCCTCGTCGACTCGCCCGCGGGCGCGATCCCCGCCGTCGTCGACGCGATCCGCGTCGCCCGCGAGCACCCGCAGGGACCCGTCCGCGTCGGGATCCCGAAAGACGTCCTCGCGGGCCGGACGCCACAGCCCGCGGTCGGGACCCGGGAGCCCGCCGCGCCGCCGGTCCCGCCGTCAGCGGCCGTCGACCGGGCGGCGGGTCTGCTCGCCGGCGCCGAGCGCCCCGTGATCCTCGCGGGCGGCGGCGTGCGTCGGTCCGGCGCGAGCGACGCGCTCCGGTCGGTCGCGGAGGCCCTCGACGCGCCCGTGGTGACGACGTACAGGGGAAGGGGACGCTGCCGGAGACCCATCCGTTCTCCGCCGGCGTCCTCTGTGGCGGGTCGAGCGCGGAGCTCCGCGACCTGCTCGCCGGGGCCGACGCGGGGCTCGTCGTCGGCTCCGACCTCGACGCGGTCGCGACCGCCTCGTGGTCGGTCGCGATGCCGGACCGGCTCGCTCACGTCACCCTCGACGGCGACGACGTCGGGTTCGGCTACGAGACCGACCTCGGAATCGTCGCCGACGCGGACCGGTTCCTCCGGGCGCTCGACGACCGGCTCGACACGGACGGCGAACGGAGCGCTGATACGGAAGCGGCGCGGTCCGGCGCAGCGCGCGCCCGAGCGGTCAGGTCCGCCGACGAGGAGCGGTTCGCGGCGCTCGCGGACGACCGCGCTTCCGACGAGCCGCTCCGCTCGGTAGAAGTCCTCCGGGAGGTCCGCGAAGCGCTCCCCGAGGAGACGGTCGTCACCGCGGACGCCGGCGGCTTCCGGCTCTGGACCCTCGTCTCCTTCCCGGCGGCGGACCCCCGCTCGTACGTCAACCCCGGCTCGTGGGCGACGATGGGCACCGGTCTGCCGTCGGCGATCGGCGCGAGGCTCGCGAACCCCGACCGCGACGTGGTCGCGCTCACCGGGGACGGCGGGCTCATGATGTGCGTCCACGAGCTCCACACGCTCGCCGCGGAGGGAATCGACGTGACCGTCGTCGCGCTCAACAACGACGACTACGCGATCATCAGCGAGGAGGCGTCGCGCTCGTACGACTTTCCCGAGGGCGCCTACGGCTGGGCCGACGCGGGGCTCGACCTCGTCGACGTCGCGTCCGGGATGGGCGTCCCCGCGGAGCGCGTGACCGGGCTGGACGCGGTCGGCGACGCGGTCGACGCGGCCCGGCGACGAGACGGCCCCGCGCTCGTTGAGATCGTCACCGACCCGGCGGAGCCGCAGGCGAGCGAGTGGATGACGCGAGTCCGGTGACACGGCCACCTCTTCCCTTCTCCCGCGATATCGTCCTCACGAACTGGAGCGTGAGCCTTAACAACATTCGTTGTGAATTGTGCCTATGACTCACGCGAACGACGTCGCCGTCGGCATCGTCGGGCTCGGCGGGATCGGAAACCTCCACGCGACGAAACTGACCGAGCGCGGCGCGAACCTCGTCGGCGGCATGGACATCGACGCCGACGCGCGTGCCGCGTTCCACGAGGAGTTCGACCTTCAGGCCTACGACGACGAGGCGGAGCTCTACGAGGAGTGCGACGCCGTCCTGGTCACGACGCCGAACCGGTTCCACGAGGAGTACGCGGTCTCGGCGCTGGAGGCCGGCCTCGACGTCCTCTTGGAGAAGCCGCTCGCGCACACGCTCGAGAGCGCGGAGCGCATCGCCGCGGCCGCCCGTGACGCCGAGGGGTTCTGCATGGTCGGGTTCAACAACCGGTTCGCGGAGCCGGTCCAGGTGATCAGAGGCTACCAAGCGGAGGGCCGGTTCGGGGAGACGACCCACGTCGAGGCGAACTACGTCCGGCGCCGAGGGGTCCCCGGCCGCGGGTCGTGGTTCACGTCGAGCGACGTCGCCGGCGGCGGCGCGCTCATCGACATCGGCGTCCACGCCATCGACCTGGCGCTGTACTTCCTCGGTCACCCGGAGGTCGTCGAGGTGTCCGGCGAGACGCGCTCCGAGTTCGGGAACCGCGACGACTACGCGTTCGTCCACATGTGGGGCGCCGACGACGGTCCCGAGGGGTTCGACGTGGACGACTCCGCGTCCGCGTTCATTCGCGACGCCGACGGCAACACGGTGTCGCTGGAGGTCGCGTGGGCGACGAACCGGCCCGCGACCGACGAGTTCGTGGTCCGGGGCACCGAGGCGGGCGCGACGCTCGACCGCGGCAGCGACGACCTCACGATCCACGAGGCCGGCGTC
>NZ_JAXRUU010000107.1:0-5224 GCF_034497445.1 Halorubrum sp. AD140 | reverse complement strand
CGTGTTGCGCTCCGGGATCGACGAGCCGGCGCGGATCCGGGAGATTCGGGCGTCGATCGCGTAGGTCCGCGGTCCGCCGAAGCCGCTCGCGTGACCTCCGGGCGCCGGACGCCGGTCGGGCGTTCCCTCCCGACCCGAACCGATTAACCCCTTGTGGCGCCCAGATCGGTCGTGACCACCCACGCCGACCTCGGACTCGACCTCGACGCGCGCGACACGGACGCGGTCGCCGACCGGCGGGACGAGCTCGTCGCCGCGGTCCGCGACCACGCCGGGACGATCGCCTACCAGCTCGCGAGGCTTCAGGGGGGCGACTACGGCCGGCGGGAGCTGTCGACGCCGGGCGGGACGTGGACCGTCAAACACGAGGCCGGGGAGCTGGAGTTCCTGCTGTTCTCGCCGAAATCGGGATCCGACGTGTACGTCATCTCGACGAAACAACCGCCGGACCCGTCCGACCTCGCGGCCGCGCTCGACGACTACGCGGAGTTCGTCGCCGCCTGGAACGAGTACGTCGCGTCGCTGTCGGGCGTCCTCGACGACGTGAGCGCCGAGTTCCCCGAGCCGGTCTCGACCGACGGGGTCGTCGCCGAGCGGGACCGCGTGCTGGACGCGGTCCGCGACGCCTGCTCCGTCATGGCCGGCGAGATCCATCGCTACGAGGGCGACGACTACGGGACCTACACCGCCCGCGTCGACGGCGACCGCTGGGAGCTGAAGTGGGAGGAGGGAACCGTCTCGTACCTCCGGGTCGGCGGCTCCGGCGGGCTCTACCTCCTCTCGCAGTACGAGGCGCCCTCCGCGGCCGACGTGCGCAAGTACGCGGAGCCGTTCCGCGGCTTCGTCGAGGCGTACAACGAGTTCGTGGCGGAGCTGGAGAGCGACCTCGCGGCGGTCGAACTGTGAGCGGGAGAATCCACTGACACTGCACGATCGTGGCTATTTAATCGTTCGATGTGGGAATATTTATGCACTAACGTCCGGTATCGCCGCGCATGACGATCACGCTGCCGGGACCGACGCTCGGCGTCGTCGGCGGGGGACAGCTCGGTCGGATGATGGGCGAGGCGGTCGCGCGGCTCGGCGTCGAGGTCGTCGTGCTGGACCCGACGCCCGACTGTCCGGCCGCCCCCGTCGCGAGCGATCAGATCGTCGGCGACTTCGACGACGCCGACGCGGTCCACGAGCTGGCGAGCCGCGTCGACGCGCTCACCTTCGAGATCGAGCTGGCCGACCCGGAGCTGCTGGCCGAGGCGAGCGCGGAACACGACGTGCCGGTGCAGCCGGACCCAGCCACCCTCGAGACGATCCAGGACAAGCTCGTCCAGAAGGAGGCGCTCGCGGACGCCGGCGTCCCCGTCCCCGAGTTCGTCGCGGTCGCGACCGCGGAGGGGCTCGAGCGCGTCGTCGAGGAGTTCGGCGGCGTCATGCTGAAGGCGCGCGAGGGCGGGTACGACGGCCGAGGGAACGTGCCCGTCGACGACCCCGCGGACGCGGCCGCCGCGCTCGAGGAGGTCGGCGGGAACGCGATGGCGGAGGAGTTCCTCGACTTTGAGCGCGAGATCGCCGTGATGGGCCTGAAGGGCGCCGACGGCGAGACGCGGACCTACCCCGTCACGGAGACGATCCACCGCGAGGAGATCCTCCGCGAGAGCGTCGCGCCCGCCCGCGCCGACGACGCGGTCGCCGCGGAGGCGGAGTCGGTCGCTCGCGACGTGCTCGACCTCCTTGACGGCCGGGGGGTCTACGGGATCGAGCTGTTCGAGACCCGCGAGGGAGAGGTGCTGGTCAACGAGATCGCGCCGCGCCCCCACAACTCCGGCCACTGGACGATCGAGGGCGCGCGCACCTCGCAGTTCGAGAACCACGTCCGGGCCGTCCTCGGCTGGCCGCTCGGCCCGACCGACCTCGTCGCGCCCGCGGTCACCGCGAACGTGCTCGGCGACGTGGAGGAACCCGGACCCGCCGCGCTCCGCGACGTCGAGAGCGTCCTCGCGGCGCCCGACGCCGACCTCCACTGGTACGGGAAAGACGACGTGCGCCCCCTCCGGAAGATGGGCCACCTGACCGCCACCCCAGACGCCGGCGGTTCGGAGGCCGACGACGCGGACGCCGACCGCGACGCCCTCCTCTCGCGGGCCCGGAAGCTCCGCGACGGGCTGACGTTCCGGGGCGCCTGACTCCCGGGTCGCATCCGGCACTTCCTTATCGGCCTCCGCCGAATCCACGTCCATGACCACGGTGCAGGACCTGATCGACCGACTCGAAGCGGAAGCCGACGCGGACGCCGACCCCGAGACGACTCCCGACGTCGGGATCGTCATGGGATCCGACTCGGACCTCCCCGTCATGGAGGGCGCGTACGAGGCGCTCGACGACCTCGGCTTCGCGGAGCAGACCGACTTCGACGAGGCGCCGGACGCCCGCTTCACCTACGAGAGCTACGTCGTCTCCGCGCACCGCACGCCGGAGCTCATGTACGCCTACGGCAAGACGGCCGGCGCCCGCGGGCTCGACGTGGTGATCGCCGGGGCGGGCGGGAAGTCCGCCGACCTCCCGAACATGACCGCGTCGATCGCGTACCCGGTCCCCGTCATCGGCGTCCCGGTCCAGGAGAAGTCGGTCGCCTCCGTGATCGGGATGCCGACCGGCGCGCCGATCGTCGCCGTCGACGCCGGGAAGTCGTACAACGCCGCCCTCTCGGCGGCGCAGGTGCTCGCGCGCGAACACGAGGCCGTCGAGGAGCGGCTGGTCGACCTCCACGACGGACAGAAAGCGGACGTCGCCGGCGTCTCGGCCGCCCTCCACGACCTCGGGCTCGACGGGTTCCGCGAGCGGTAACGGACGTCGCTCCGGCGGCCGTCCCGGAGGTCCGTCCGTCGGGATGATCCCGCCCCCGTCCCGGCCTCGTCGGGATCGCCCCGTGCTCGATTCGCGGTGCTCGCCGCCGACCCGCTCGCCGGATCGGATCGACGGCTGCCCGTTCGTTCGCCGTCGCTTCGACCGCGAACGGTCGATATCGGCCCGCACGCCCGCGGGCGCACAAGACTCAACGCTTATGAGGGGGCGGTCCAAACTCAGGCACGTTACGGAGACCTATATGAGCGATTGGATAGCGATAGGCGCCTTGGCGGCCGTCGGCCTCTTCATCCCGATCGGGATGATGACCGTGTCGGCGTTGCTCCGCCCGAGCGTGCCTGAGACCGGCAAGAGAACCACCTACGAGTCCGGCGAGACCCCGACGGGCGGGACGCGGATCCGGTTCAACATCCAGTACTACATGGTCGCGTTGTTGTTCGTCGTGTTCGACATCGAGACCGTGCTGCTGTTCCCGTGGGCCGTCATCTACCGTCCGGCGATCGAGGCCGGCGTCCCGATGATCGACCTGCTGTGGCCGATGTTGGCCTTCGTCGGAATCCTCGCGATCGGACTCGTCTGGGCGTGGCGGTCGGGGGCGATCAGCTGGGCCCGCAGCCCCCGCGCGACCAGCAGAAAGACGACGGAGGACATCAACCAATGAGCAGCGATCAACCGTTCATCACCGACGAATCGCGAGTCGTGACCGAGACCCGAGACGCCCGGATGACCGGGCAGGGTGACCGGTTCAACTCCCGGCTGCGCGAGGCGTTCGGCTCCTCGCCGTTCATCCTCACCAAGTTCGACAAGTTCCTGAACTGGTGTCGCGGCTCCTCCATGTTCATGCTGCAGTTCGGCATCGCCTGCTGCAGCATCGAGATGATGCACACCTACGCGGTGAAACACGACCTCGACCGGTTCGGGAGCGGGGTCCCTCGCGCCTCGCCGCGGCAGGCGGACGTGATGATCGTCCCCGGAACGATCGTCTCGAAGTTCGCCCCGCGGATGAAGCGCGTGTACGACCAGATGCCCGAGCCGAAGTTCGTCGTCGGCATGGGCTCGTGTACCATCTCCGGCGGCCCGTTCCAGGAGGGGTACAACGTGATCAAGGGCGCCGAGGAGGTCATCCCGATCGACATCCACGTCCCCGGCTGTCCGCCCCGCCCCGAGGCGCTCGTCTACGGCGTCGTGAAGCTGCAGGAGCGCGTCGCCAACGGGGAGGCCGCGCCCGTGACCGTCAAGCCGTACGAGCTCGAGGAGTTCTCCGACCTCGAACGCGACGAGCTCGTCGAGAAGCTCACCGACCAGATCGACGAGGACGAACTCGTCATGCGGTACAACTTCGCTGATTCACCATGAGCCTCGAACGACCGGACACCGTCGACGACGGCGCCGTCGAGCGCGCCCCCGACGAGCTGGAGGCGCTCCTCGGCGACCTCGTCGTCGACCGCGACGACCATCTGAACGCGCCCGGGTTCGTCATCCGCCCGGACGCCGTCCAGGAGACGCTCTCGATCCTGAAACAGCAGGCGGGATACGACCACCTCTCGGTGGTCACCGCCCAGGAGTACGAGAACCGCTACGAGTCGATCTACCACCTGAAGAAGTTCGACGATCCGACCCAGGAGGTCAGCGTCGTCGTCCCCGCCGACAAGGACGACCCCGTCTCGGAGTCGGCCGAGCCCGTCTTCCGCACCGCCGACTGGCACGAGCGGGAGGCGTACGACCTGATCGGCATCGAGTACACCGACCACCCGGACCTGCGCCGGATACTGCTGCCGGAGACGTGGCAGGGTCACCCCCTGTCGATGGACTACGACAAGGACCGGCCGCAGATCGCCACCCTGCCGGAGCACGCGAACCCGCTGCAGGAACACTACAGGGACTCGGAGTCCGACACGATGTTCCTCAACATCGGGCCGCACCACCCGGCGACCCACGGCGTCCTCCACCTGAAGACGATCCTCGACGGCGAGCAGGTCGTCGACGTCGAGCCCGACATCGGCTACCTCCACCGCTGTGAGGAGCAGATGGCGCAGTCCGGGACGTACCGCCACCAGATCATGCCGTACCCGGACCGCTGGGACTACATCTCGGCGGGGCTGCTCAACGAGTGGGCGTACGCCCGCGCGGCCGAGGACCTCGCGGACATCGAGGTGCCGGAGTACGCGCAGGTCATCCGCACGATGGGCGCGGAGATGTGCCGTATCGCCGCGCACATGCTCGCGCTCGCGACGTTCGCGCTCGACATCAACGGCGACTTCACGGCGACGTTCATGTACGCCATCAACGACCGCGAGCGCGTCCAGAAGCTCCTGGAGGACCTGACGGGCCAGCGGCTGATGTTCAACTACTTCCGGCTCGGCGG
>NZ_JAXRUU010000106.1:0-5303 GCF_034497445.1 Halorubrum sp. AD140 | reverse complement strand
CCCCTTTGAGTCCCATCCCGCCCCGCGCCGCAGCCGCAGCCTCACGCCTCCCCGGCCTCGGCGGGCGGCCCGGCGCGGGCAGAGCCGCGCCGGCCCGCCACCTCCCTCGCACGCGCTCCTCGCGCCCGCTGGGCGCTCGGAGGCGCGCAGGGCGAGAGCGAAGCTCTCGCTTGCAGTCGGCGCGTAGCGCCGGCGACACCGCCGCGCCGTTTGTTTACAAAGAGGTCAATCGTCCGCCCCGCCCTCCCGCAGCCCGTCGACGAGGTCTCTGAGCGTCGCGAGCGGGTACTGGCCGGGCGCGGTCGCGTTCGCGGGGTCGACGGGCGCGTAGCCGATCTTCGAGCCGTACACGGGCGTGACAGCGCGGGTGTGGCGGCCGGGCTCGCCCATGCACATCGTCGCGACGCGGTGGCCGGCCGCGGTCGCCTCGTGGGTCGCCCGGATCATCGCGAGCGCGTCGGCCGGGGCGGTCGCCGTCGTCGCCAGCTTCCCCACGTCGCCCTCGCTCGCCGCGTCGGCGAGCAGGTCGACGAGGGCCCCGGGCTCCGGCGTGGACTCGAAGTCGTGGACCGAGACGACGACGTCGACGCCCTCCTCGCGGGCCGTGTCGCGGAGCGCGGTCGCGTGCGACCGCTCGCCCTCCGGCGCGCTCCCGCGGAGGGCCGCGAGCTCGACGTCGACCGCGGCGACCGCGGCGTGCCCGAGCGCGGTCGAGAGCGCGTCGTAGCGACCGAGGTCCGCGGCCTCGCCGCCCTCCCACGACGCGCGGTTGGTGACGAGCAGCGGGAGCTCGCCGTCGTAGCCGTCGAGCTGGGCGAGGGGGTCGCTCGCGAGGTCCATCCGGAACTCCACGGCGTCGGCGTGCTCGCGGGCGCGCGGCTCCTCGGAGAGGTCGGCCGTGCTCGCGGTCAGGACGAACTCCTCGAACATAGACGGGGCTTCCGGGGGCGGGGACTTAGCTGTGTGCGTCCGGAACGGAATCGAAACGGGATCGGCGGACGAAAAGAGAGACGGCGCGCCTACGCGACGAGGCCGTCCTCGGCCTCCAACAGCTCGTGGTACCGGTTCCGGATCGTGACCTCGCTGATGTCGGCGACCTCGCTCACGGCGGCCTGCGTCGTCTTCTCGTTGGTGAGCAGCGCGGCGGCGTAGACGGCGGCGGCGGCGAGTCCGACCGGCGACTTGCCCGAGTGGACGCCCTTCTCCTTGGCGTTGCGCAGGAGGCTCTTCGCGCGCATCTCGGACTCCTCGGAGAGCTCCAGGTCGGAGGCGAACCGGGGGACGTACTGCTCGGGGTCGGCCGGCTTCACTTCGAGCTTGAGCTCGCGGACGACGTAGCGGTACGTCCGGGCGATCTCGGCCTTCTCGACGCGGGAGACGTCGGCGATCTCGTCGAGGCTGCGCGGGACGCCGGCCATCCGGGCGGCGGCGTACACGCAGGAGGTGGAGACGCCCTCGATGGAGCGGCCGGGGAGGAGGTCCTCGTCGAGCGCGCGGCGGTAGATGACGGAGGCGGTCTCGCGGACGTTGTCCGGGAGGCCCTGCGCGCTGGCCATGCGGTCGATCTCGCCGAGCGCCTGCTTGAGGTTGCGCTCCTTGGAGTCGCGGGTGCGGAACCGCTCGTTCCACTTGCGGAGCCGCTGCATCTTCTGCCGCTGGCGCGCGCCGAGCGACCGGCCGTACGCGTCCTTGTCGCGCCAGTCGATGTTCGTCGAGAGCCCCTTGTCGTGCATCGTGTTCGTCGTCGGGGCGCCGACGCGGCTCTTCTCATCCTTCTCTCGGGAGTCGAATGCGCGCCACTCCGGTCCGCGGTCCACCGAGTCGGCCTCCACGACGAGCCCGCAGTCGGCACAGACGCTCTCGCCGTGCTCCTCGTCGTTGATGACGTTCCCGCCGCACTCCGGACAGCTGAGCGTCTCGTCCGTGCGTTCCGATTCGTCCTCGGTCTTCGTTCGGGAGCGACTCCCTCGCGTGTGTAGTCGTTCACTCATGGCTAAACCCCCTCCCGGTAACTGAACACGGACCGAGAGCGATCTTACCCGATAGACGGTGGAACCGAACTTAAAACGACCGGAACGTGTCGCCGGAAACCCGACGAAAGGACACGATCTATCACGCGTTCTCGGCGATCGACGACACCCGTCTCGACCGCCGTCGCGAGCGGCCCGACCGAAACGCTTGGGCCGACGGCGCGCGGAGTCGACACCGATGACCGCCCCACGCGTCGTCTCGCTGGCTCCGAGCGCGACCGCGACCGTGACCGCCCTCGGCGCCGCCGACACACTCGTCGGCGTCACCCACCACTGCGGTCCGCCGGCGGAGGCGGGCGCGGCACACGCCGAGGCGGCGCGCGACGGGAAACTCCCGGAGGCCGTCGGCGGCTGGCTGAACCCCGACCTCGACCGCGTCGCCGACCTCGAACCTGACGTCGTCCTCACGAGCGACGGGCTGCAGGCCGACCTCGGCGACGCGTGGCGGGAGCGCGGCCTCGACGTCCGACACCGCGAACCCGCGACGCTCAACGAGGTGATCGAGGCGTTCGCCGCCCGCGGTGCGGACGTTGGCGACCCCGGGGCCGGCGAGCGGCTCGCGGAGGAGTCCCGGAGCCGGCTCGATCGAATCGCCGAGGCGGTCGCGGACCGCCCGCGTCCGACGGTCTACTGCGAGGAGTGGTCCGACCCGCCGATGGCCGCCGGCAACTGGGTGCCCGGCGCCGTGCGCGCCGCCGGGGGTCGGTATCCCTTCGTCGACCCCGGCGAGCGCTCCCGCGAGGTCGACCTCGCGAGCGTCGAGGCCGCCGATCCCGACCACGTCGTCGTCCACGTCTGCGGCCACGGCGACCGGATCGACCCCGCGACCGTCGAGGGGCGGAACTGGACCGTCGACGCGCCCGTGCACGTGATCGAGGACTCGCTCTTGAACCAGCCGAGCCCCGCGCTGATCGACGGAATCGAGCGGCTGGCCGAGCTGTTCCACCCCGGAGCCGTCGCGTGAGGACGGCCGATCGAGACCCGACGCCTACTCGTAGCCCGACCGCGAACGTCCCCACATGCGAGTCGGCGTCGGCAGCGGCAATCCGGTGAAGCGGCGCGCGGTCGAACGGGTGTTGGAGTCGTCGGGAACCGACCTCGTCGACGACTCGCCGGGCGATACGACGACCGTCGCGGTCGAGTCCGTCCCGGTCCCGTCCGGCGTGAGCGAGCAGCCGACCGGCCACGCCGAGACGGTCGCCGGCGCGGAGAACCGGGCCGCGGCGGTCCTCGACGCCGGCGCGTACGACCTGGGCGTCGGCATCGAGGGCGGTGTCGCGCGGTTCGACGGCGCCGACGGACTCTTCCTCGTCATGTGGGCGGCGGTCGCGGACGGGTCGGAGGTCGGCCGCGGCGCCGGGCCGAGCCTCGAGCTCCCGGCCGACGTGGCCGCGCGGATCGACGAGGGCGCGGAGCTCGGTCCCGTGATGGACGACGTCCTCGACACGACGGGAGTCGCGCGACGGGGCGGCGCCGCCGGGGCGCTCACGGGCGGCCGCGTCGACCGCGCCGACGCGCTCGCGACGGCGGTCGCCGGGGCGCTCGGTCCGTTCGTCTCCGATCTGTACTGAGTCCGTCTCCGATCCGCACTGAGTCGGCGCCGGGCGGGCGGGACCAGCGGTTCGGCGATCGTACCGGAATCGGGGACTCGTTCGGGATCCGGGAAATCGGCCGGCGGAGAAATCGCCGGACCGCGCCGTGTTAACCGCGTCTACCAACTGGCTTATGTCCGGACGACGCCTCTCGCCAGTATGAGCACGGCCCACCCGGACGCGGTCGCCGTCGAGCACGCCGGTCTCTCCGCGAAACAGCGCCGGATCCTGCGGTACCTCCGCGAGAACGCCGGCGACCGGACGTACTTCAAGTCGCGACTCATCGCCGACGACCTCGGTCTCTCCGCGAAGGAAGTCGGCGCGAACATGGGGGCCGTCGCCGAAGCGGCGTCGGCGATCGACGTCGAGAAGTGGGGCTACTCCTCGGGGACGACGTGGATGGTGACGGCCTAGGGGCCGGGAGCCCGTCGTCTACGGGTCGTAAACGACGAGCGAGGCCGCGTCGTCCGCGAACGCGACGGCGTCGGCGTCGAAGGAGTCGGCGTACCGGACCACGAGCGTGAGCAGCCGCTCCGGCTCGGTCAGCGCGTAGCCGTCGGTGCGGTCGAGCAGTCCCGCCTCGTCGAGCGCGGCGGCGGCGGCACTGATCGTCGGCCGCGAGACGCCGAGCTCGGCCGCGAGGTCGGCGCCGGTCGTTCCCGGATCGCGCAACAGCGCGAGCACCATGCCGCGCGGGGTGTCGCGCCTGAGATATCCCAGCGCGCGCTTGTCGAGGTCGTCGAACCGGCCGGCCGGGAAGTACCGTCGATAGTCGGCGTCTTTCGTCGACTCGACCTCCCCGGCCTCCTCCAGCTTCCGGAGGTGATGCTGCGCCTCGCCCGTCCCGAGCCGGAGGTCGTCGCGGAGTTTCGAGAAGTGCGCGCCGGGGGTCGTCGGCACGTACCCGCGGATCGCCTCGCGCGTCTCGTTCGCGTCGTCGCCCGCGTCGGCGCTCGCGGTCCCGACGAACGGCGCGGCGGCTCCGATGGCGGCGAACCGCCGGAGCGTCTCGCGCTTCCGCCCGTCGAACCTATCAGTCACGCGAGAGGTTAATGCGTGCGCGGACAAAAGCACTTCGTTCGTGGCGGAACCGGTGCTCGAAGCCCGTTCGAGGCCGATGTGCGCCCGATCAGGTTTCGCGCTCGACCTCGCCGTCGGTCGGTTCCTCGTCCATCTCCTGGATGACCTCGTCGGCCGACTTGATATCCGCGCCGGCGCCGCCGGCCTTGACCGCCTCCGCCTCCTTCTCCAGCTCCTCGACGTCCATCTCGGCGGCCTCGTCGATCTGGCCGAGGATCTCGTCGATGTCGTCGAGCCCGAGCATCTTGCGGGTGTCGTCGTCGAACTCCTGGCCCTCTAACCCCTCCATCTGCTGGACGTCGGAGCCGGAGAGCGCCTTGCCGTAGCGGCCGACGAGGCTGGTGAGCTCCTGCGGGAGCACGAACGTGGTGGACTCGCCCTGACCGATCTCGGCCAACGTCTCCATCCCGCGCTCGATGATGGCGCGCTCGCCCATCGATTCGGCCGAGCGCGCCCGGAGGACGGTGGAGATCGCGTCCCCCTGCGCCTCGAGGATCTGCGACTGCTTCTCCCCCTGCGCCCGGATGATGTTCGACTGCTTGTCACCCTCCGCCTGCTCGACCGCCGAGCGGCGTTCCCCCTGCGCTTCGAGGATCATCGC
>NZ_JAXRUU010000105.1:0-5404 GCF_034497445.1 Halorubrum sp. AD140 | reverse complement strand
GTGTGGGGCGATCGCCCCGATATGAATGGGCAGGCGGCGAACCGCGGTTCCCAGAGGATCGCTCACTCCAGTACTTCCCGGTACGCTGGTGGGCTTAACTTCCGTGTTCGGAATGGGTACGGGTGTTTCCCCACCGCTCTGGCCGCCTTCACGCCGACGCTCGGACTCGAACCGAGCCTCGCTACACGATCGCGTAGCAAGACGCCTGTGTCGGTGGTTCCGATCTCGCGATCGGCCGACCGTGTGTACGTGCGATCCAGTTACCGCCTGAACTCATGCGAGTGTGGTAATGTGTCAGTGCCGTATGATTGTGGCTTCGGTCTGTTAGTGCTCGTGGACTCAACGCCTCGTTGCCTCGGCGCGTACATCCCGAGTCTATCGAACTCGTCTTCTACGAGTGACCTCTACGGTACTTCTTTTCCATGTGGGTTTCGAGCTTAGATGCGTTCAGCTCTTACCCCGTGTCGCGTGGCTACCCGGCAGTGCTCTCTCGAACAACCGGTACACCAGTGGCGACCAAACGTAGTTCCTCTCGTACTATACGTTCGTTCACGTCAAGTACCTTGACACCCCCAATAGATAGCAGCCGACCTGTCTCACGACGGTCTAAACCCAGCTCACGACCTCCTTTAATAGGCGAACAACCTCACCCTTGCCTGCTTCTGCACAGGCAGGATGGAGGGAACCGACATCGAGGTAGCAAGCCACCCGGTCGATATGTGCTCTTGCGGGTGACGACTCTGTTATCCCTAAGGTAGCTTTTCTGTCATCTACGGGCCCCATTCCGGAGCCTCGTAGGTTCGCTAGACCACGCTTTCGCGTCAGCGTCACTCGTTGGGAATGACACTGTCAGACCATCTTGTGCTCTTGCGCTCTTCGCCGGATTCCCGACCCGGCTGAGATGATCTTCGGGCGCGCTCGATATCTTTTCGAGCGCGTACCGCCCCAGTCAAACTGCCCGGCTACCGGTGTACTCCTCCCGGAGTGAGAGTCGCAGTCACCGACGGGTAGTATTTCAATGTTGCCTCGGTGGCCCGCTGGCGCGGGTACCTGTGTAATGGCTCCTACCTATGCTGCACATCGGCGACCACGTCTCAGCGACAGCCTGCAGTAAAGCTCTATAGGGTCTTCGCTTCCCCTTGGGGGTCTCCAGACTCCGCACTGGAACGTACAGTTCACCGGGTCCAACGTTGGGACAGTGGCGCTCTCGTTTATCCATTCATGCAAGCCGCTACTGAAGCGGCAAGGTACTACGCTACCTTAAGAGGGTCATAGTTACCCCCGCCGTTGACGGGTCCTTCGTCCTCTTGTACGAGGTGTTCAGATACCCGCACTGGGCAGGATTCAGTGACCGTACGAGTCCTTACGGATTTGCGGTCACCTGTGTTGTTATTAGACAGTCGGAGCGCCCGAGTCACTGCGACCTGCTCCGTCGAGAGCAGGCATCCCTTCTTCCGAAGGTACGGGACTAACTTGCCGAATTCCCTAACGTCGGTTCTCCCGACAGGCCGTGGCTTTCGCTGCCAGAGCACCTGTGTCGGATCTCGGTACGGACATCGTGCTCGTCTTTTCACGGGCCCTATGTACGGCTGACTTGCGCTATCTCGCGCTTCACTCGCTTCGTGCCGTGACGGCGTCCACGAGTTTCCACGATTCGACCGGGCGAATGCCCGGCTCAGCGTTCCACACGGCGTCGACTTTTACTGCACGATGGCACTGGAATATTAACCAGTTTCCCGTTGACGTAGTCGAATTACGGTACGTCTTAGGACCGGCTGACCCTCGGCTGAGTGGCAGTGCCGAGGAACCCTTGCTCATCAGGCCGTCGAGGTTCTCACCCGACTATCGCTGCTACTGTGACCAGGATTGTCGTTTCTGTACGGTCCACACGAGCTCTCGCCCGTGCTTCCAGCCGAACAGAACGCCAACCTACGCGGTTGCCCCTGTCAAGGGCACGGCCAGGTCTCGGTGGTAGATTTGAGCCCCGATCATTTTGGGCGCCTCAAACCTCGGCCGGTAAGCTGTTACGCTTTTCTTAGAGGGTAGCTGCTTCTAAGCTCACCTCCCGGCTGTTTAGGGCTTGAGACCACCTTCGAATCGCACTTAATCTACACTTTGGGACCTTAACCCGGCTCTGGGTTGTTCCCCTCACGGTACACAGGCTTACCCCGCGCACCGGACTCCCTTCGTCTACAGCGCCTGCGGGTTTGGAGTTTGACAGGATGGCCGACTCCTCTCGGAGGCGGGTCATCCAATCGGTAGCTCTACCCCGCGGGCTACCTCGGAAGAGGTCATGCTTCGACATGTTTCGGTTGGAACCAGCTGTTGCCAGGCTCGATGGGCCTTTCACCCCTATGCGCAGATCACGAGAGGATATTGTAGAATACCACCTCTAACGGGCCTCCACGTGGCTTTCGCCACGCTTCACCCTGCCTGCGTATAGATCGCCTGGTTTCGGGTCGCACCCACATGACTCCCCGCGCTTGAACACGGTGGCCCTCGCAATGCTGCGGCCGTATCGGTTTCCCTGCGCCTTCCCCGGTTCACGGGTTAGACTCGCCATCTAAGTGCACTCCCTGGGTCGTTTTTCAAAACGCACGACACGACGCCGGCTCGTCTCTCTTCCTACTAGAGAATCGCTTCTCGGTCGTTTTGAGAGACGCCTTGTACGCCCTGTCGCTCTATCGCCAGCTGATTTCAGGCCCTATTGCACCGCCCTTCTCGGGGTGCTTTTCAGCGTTCGCTCACGCTACTTGTTCGCTATCGGTCTCGAGGAGTGTTTAGCCTTTCCAGGGGATGCCTGGAGTGTTCACAGAGGATATCCGACCCCTGCTACTCTGGATTTGACGCCGTTCGTACTGGTTCATTCTACGGGGTTGTCACCCTGTGTCACGCTCCGTTCCAGGAGACTTCGAATGAACTGTCGGAACTTGATTGTCAACCCGAACACCACATTGGTCCGAAGACCTTCGGTTTGGGCTGTGTCGTGTTCACTCGCGGTTACTAGCGACATCGCGATTGCGTTCTGTTCCTTCCCTTACTGAGATGTTTCAATTCAGGGAGTTCCCTATTGCGCGTGGCAATTGTAAACGGATTCCGATTGGGAGATCTCGTGTTCTTACCCTCCATGCGGGTCCCACGAGCTTTTCGCAGCTTGGCACGTCCGTCGTCGGCTCTCGAGCCGAGCCATTCACCAGCTGGCACAGTAGCCAGTAGTGTGTCAGCCAACTCTCAAAGAGAGTGCTGACGGTGTCAGAGTGACTAGAATGTCACCCGACTGTATATGGTTCACTGACGTTCCACGAACTCGGATGAGTTCAGTGGACGTCTGGATCGCACGTATACACGGTCGTCATCGAATCACCCTGGCGGGGTGTTCGTCGAACCCTTCCCATCCGCGGTTTCCCGGGATGGTGCATCGGTCGTCGTAACCCAACGGAGTCGCGTCGCCCACTTAAGGGGACGGATTCGCGTTGGGAGACATGGACTCACTGGGATTCGAACCCAGGGCATCCTCCTTGCAAGGGAGGCACTCTACCGCTGAGCTATGAGCCCACCTTCCCGCGTGGGGAAGGCTGGTTTGGCCTCTGGTGGCGCTAGAAGCGCCAGGTGCGTGTTGTGTGAGCGGTGGTAGTTCGTCGGTGTCCAGGTCGGTGGGTGAACGGACACGAACAGGCCATGTATGAGTGGTGACCGTCTGAATAGACGGTCGAAAGGTGAGCTCGCCCAGAGGGCGAGTCTCGGGTCTGTGGAGGTGATCCAGCCGCAGATTCCCCTACGGCTACCTTGTTACGACTTAAGCCCCCTTGCGAAGCCCAGATTCGACGCGTGTGACGCGCCTCATCCGGACCTCACTCGGGTGCTTTGACGGGCGGTGTGTGCAAGGAGCAGGGACGTATTCACCGCGCGCTTGTGACACGCGATTACTACCGAATCCAGCTTCATGTGGGCGAGTTGCAGCCCACAATCCGAACTACGATCGAGTTTCTGAGATTACCGTCTCCTTTCGGAGTAGGAACCCTTTGTCTCGACCATTGTAGCCCGCGTGTTGCCCAGCACATTCGGGGCATACTGACCTACCGTTGCCCGTTCCTTCCTCCGTGTTGGCCACGGCAGTCTCCGTACTGTCCCCAGCCACTTCGCAGTGCTGCTGGCAAGTACGGATGCGGGTCTCGCTCGTTGCCTGACTTAACAGGACGCCTCACGGTACGAGCTGACGGCGGCCATGCACCTCCTCTCTGAAACTCGGATAAGGTCATCAACCTGATCGTCATTATTACAGTCGATGCTGGTGAGATGTCCGGCGTTGAGTCCAATTAAACCGCAGGCTCCTCCGGTTGTAGTGCTCCCCCGCCAATTCCTTTAAGTTTCATCCTTGCGGACGTACTTCCCAGGCGGCCTGCTTAGCGGCTTCCCTACGGCACAGCACCCACTCGTAGTGGGAGCCACACCTAGCAGGCATTGTTTACGGCTAGGACTACCCGGGTATCTAATCCGGTTCGAGACCCTAGCTTTCGTCCCTCACTGTCGGATCCGTTCTCGCGACGTGCTTTCGCCATCGGCGGTCCGTCCAGGATTACGGGATTTCACTCCTACCCCGGACGTACCCGTCGCGCCTTCCGGTCCCAAGCCACACAGTTTCCACCGGACGCCCACCCGTTGAGCGGGTGGATTTTCCGATGGACTTGTGCGGCCAGCTACGGACGCTTTAGGCCCAATAAGATCGGCCATCACTCGGGCTGCCGGTATTACCGCGGCGGCTGGCACCGGTCTTGCCCAGCCCTTATTCGTCCACCTCCCTACGGTGGACAAAAGCGTAGGCTCTATGCCTACGCACTTGGGATTCCCTTATCGCACTGTCGTGCAGTGTAAAGGTTTCGCGCCTGCTGCGCCCCGTAGGGCCCGGAATCTTGTCTCAGATTCCGTCTCCGGGTTCTCACTCTCATGACCCGTACCGATTATTGGCACGGTGGGCCGTTACCCCACCGTCTACCTAATCGGCCGCAGCCACATCCTTCGGCGCCGGAGCGTTTGGCACAGTCCTCATTCCAGGTGGACTGTGGTATACACTATTAGCCTCAGTTTCCCGAGGGTATTGTGTTCCGAAGGGTAGTTTGGCCACGTGTTACTGAGCTATTCGCCACGAGTCTGAACTCGTGCGACTAGCATGGCTAAATCGAATCCCAATAGCAATGGCCTCCGGCAGGATCAACCGGAATGTAAACCTCCGAGCCTGGTTCCCGGCTCGGAGGGGGTGTTGGCGGGTTTTGACTCGCGATGAGTCAAAACACCATTGCATGGTCTGTTGTGGTGTCCGGGTCAGCCAGCGACCTGGATGACACCGAACTACCACGGCTCACATCAGATTCCCGCTTACGCCGGAGCGCAGGGATGGAATCCTCAT
>NZ_JAXRUU010000104.1:0-5483 GCF_034497445.1 Halorubrum sp. AD140 | reverse complement strand
TATGAACAAACGCGGCCACGTCCTCAACGCCCTGCTGCTCGCGCTCGGGCTCGGATTCGTCATCGAGCCCGGACTCGACACGGCGACGGCGCGCACCACCGCCGAGATCACCGCGCCGATCGTGTTGGGCGCGCTGTTCCCCGACGTCGACACCGCCTTCGGCCGCCACCGGAAGACGCTTCACAGCCTCCCGGTGCTCGGGATCTTCCTCGCGTACCCGATCGTCTTCGGCAACCTCCAGTACGTCTGGATCGGCGTGTTGACCCACTACCTCCTCGACGTCGTCGGGAGCCGGCGCGGCATCGCGCTGTTCCACCCCCTGTCGGACAGAGAGTACGGGCTCCCGTTCGGCGTGACGACGAGCAGCAAGTACGCCGACCTCATCACCGTGATCATCACGGCGCTGGAGCTGGCGGCGTTCTGGGCGCTCCACACCTACGTCGTGACGCTCGATCTGGACGTCTCGGCCGCGACTCGGGCCGCGAGCGAGGCGGCAGCCGGGATCGGCGTCTGAGCCGGCCGGTCCCGTCCGGCAGTCACTTGGGTCGGTAGTCCGTCAACGCCCCGGAGTAGACGCTCACGTCGTTGAATCGCCCCTCGTACACCACGTTGCTCGGGAGCGTCGGCTCGTCCCCGGAGAGGAACAGCCGATCCAGCTTCTCCCAGGTGTTTTCGTACCCGAGGTGGGCGAACTCCAGGAGCCCGCGGAGCTGGTGGCGGATCCCGCTCCGATGGACAACCGTTCGCGGCCGCTCCTCGCGGAAGGCGTCGACCACCGCGTCCGCGTCCGGGAGGTCGCCGTCGAATTCGGTCCACGCCTCGCCGACGGTGCCGGGCAGGTGTGCGTACGAGGTGCCGAATCCGGGCTGATCGGTCGTCTCCGCGATCCGCCGGGTCCGAGCGTTCTGGTGGGGGAGGAGCTTCGTGTTGTACGTCTCCACCGCGGCGAGCCGGTCGGCGTGCGCCGCGATCTCCGGTCGGGTGAGCGAGATGGTCGCGAACCCGGGATGCGGGACGAGGACGGCGGCGTCCTGCCGATCGAACTCGGCCATCGCCGCCTCGAACGTGATGTAGTCGGGGACAGGGTCGGTCAGACCGAGGACGAGGAGGTGTCGGCGGTTCCCCCAGTCGCCGGTGAACACCTCACGGGCGGGAACGATAGTCAGGTCGTCGTCGGCGTAGCGGGCCGCGCGCTCTCGGATCGTGGGGAGTCGCGTAAAGTGCGGCGCGTACACGAGCGCGTCGATCCCTCGCTCCTTCGCGAGGGCCACGACGGCGTCG
Source organism: Halorubrum sp. AD140 (assembly GCF_034497445.1). Taxonomy (NCBI): domain Archaea; kingdom Methanobacteriati; phylum Methanobacteriota; class Halobacteria; order Halobacteriales; family Haloferacaceae; genus Halorubrum; species Halorubrum sp. AD140. Next base: position 4,202 of record NZ_JAXRUU010000104.1, on the reverse strand, counting down.
TCGAGCACCTTCACGTGGGCGTCGACGCGCGTTCTCGGTCGGGTCACGAGTGGACGGTGTGCGTCCCCGAGCAAAGGCGTATCGTTCGACGGCGACGCCGGAGGCGGGGGCGAGCGTCGCGGTCGCGACTGGCGGGGTCGTCCCCGGAACGCGGGGGAAACGGTTAATCCCCCGCGGAAGCGACGGGAGGACATGCCCCGCTGGACGTGCGGAATCGGCGGCTGTGACGCCGCCTTCGACGACGTCGAGTCGGCCATCGTCCACCAGACGGACGACCACCGACGCCACGAGTGCAAGGTGTGCGGGACGATCGTCCCGGACGGGTACTTCGCGATCCGCCACGCCTTCGACGAGCACACCCGCGCCGAGTTCGTGCGCGCGTACGACGCCGACTCCGCGGCCGTGCGCCGCCGCGAGGAGATCAAACGGGAGATCGAAGGGGAGGTCGACCTCCAGCGCGTCGTCGACGAGCTCGACCGGGACGTCTGAGCGCCGACGCCGTTTGAGAGGCGCTACAACACCCGCTTTCCGAACGCGCTCGCGGCCAGCTCCGTCGCGAGCTCGGCCGTCTCGTTGTGCTGGTCGAGCGTCGGGTTCACCTCGACGAGCTCCATCGACCGGAGGGTGTCGGCCTCGTCGACGATCTCCATCGCGCTGTGGGCCTCCCGGTAGGTCACCCCGCCTCGGACCGGCGTCCCGACGCCCGGCGCTTCGTTGGGGTCGAGCCAGTCGAGGTCGAGGCTGACGTGGACGCCGTCGACGCCCTCGCCCGCGGTCGCCATCGCCTCCTCGGTAACGTCGGTGATCCCCCGCTCGTCGATGTCGGACATCGTGTACGCCGCGAAGCCGTTGTCGCGGATGACCTCGACCTCCGCGTCGTCGACGGAGCGGAGCCCGACGAGCGCGACGTTCTCCGGGGAGAGCCCGGACGCGTTCGCCCAGTCGACCCCTTCGAACTCGTCGAGGCCGAGCGCGGCCGCCAGCGGCATCCCGTGGACGTTCCCGGAGGGCGTCGTCGAGGGGGTGTTGAGGTCGGCGTGGGCGTCGAACCACACCGCGCCGACGTCCGCGTCGCGAGCGGACCCCGAGAGCGACCCGATGGCGATCGAGTGGTCGCCGCCGAGCGCGAGCGGCACCGCTCCGTCCGCGAGCGTCTCGTCCACCTCGTCCGCGAGGCGGCGGCACACGTCGGCCGTCTCTCGGAGGAACTTCGCCTTCCCGGCGCTCGGCGCGTCCGCGTCCGGGTCGCGCTCCTCCGCGCGGGGGACCGCGAGGTCGCCCGCGTCGACCGTCTCGACGCCCGCGCTCGCGAGCTGGTCGGCGAGCCCGCCGTACCGGATGGCCGACGGTCCCATGTCCACGCCGCGTCGGTTCGCCCCGTAGTCGGTCGGCGCGCCGATGATCCTGACGGTGGTCATGTCAGAGCAAGCGGCGTCCCACCGCTTGAATGGCGGGGATCCGGGGCGACGCCCCCTCGAGGCACGGATCGTCCTATCCTACACGATCGATTATAACGCGTTTCCATCGCATTTAAGCGCCGCCGCAATCTATGCGCGACCATGTCATCGATCGAGCTCACGTCGAGTCAGAAAAGCATCCTCACGGCCCTGATCAACCTCTACGGGGAACAGGAAGACGCGGTAAAGGGCGAGGCGATCGCCGAGGAGGTCGACCGCAACCCCGGCACGATCCGCAACCAGATGCAGAGCCTGAAGGCCCTCCAGTTGGTCGAGGGCGTCCCCGGCCCGAAGGGCGGCTACAAGCCCACCTCGAACGCGTACGAGGCCCTCGACATCCAGCGCATGGACGAGCCCGCCGACGTGCCCATCTTCCACGAGGGCGAGGAGGTCGAGGGGATCAACGTCGACGGGATCGACCTCTCCAGCGTCCACCACCCCGAGCTCTGCCGCGCCGAGATCCACGTCCAGGGCTCCGTCCGGAACTTCCACGAGGGCGACTCCGTCACCGTCGGCCCGACGCCGCTCTCGAAGCTCGTCATCGACGGGACCGTCGACGGGAAAGACGACACCGCGAACGTCCTCATCCTCCGGATCGACGACATGCGTGCGCCCGACGAGCCCGCCGAGCACTGACTGTCTCGCCGGGAATCCGATACTCTGTCCTCCCTCTCGAACCCCGTCGCTCTCGGCGTCAGAGACGGCCGACCGCGAGCAAAACCCCCGCTGTGACGAACGTCGCTCTCGCCGACGCTACATGTCGCCGAACGCGCTCACGCCGCGTCCGGTGGAGGAGACCTTCGCGATCCACCGCACCGCGATGGACTTCTTCAGCAGCTTCGCCGGGGTGCCGCCGAACGTCTTGATCGGCATCCCCACCACGTCGTGAGCGACCGCGTCCTCGCCGATCGAGATGACGGTCCCCTTGTCCGTGTGCTCCCACGACTGGAGGGGCGCGCCGCGGGCGGCCCGCGCGAGGTTCTCGCCGGCGATCTCGGCGGCCTGCCAGGCGGCCTGCGCGGTCGGTGGCGCCACGTCGTCGTCGCCCTGCTCGACGAGGGCGGTGTCGCCGATGGCGAACACGCGGTCGTCGCTGGTGGCGAAGTCGGAGCCGGCGTGGACGCGGTTCGAGCGGTCGTCCTTCTCGACCTCGACGTTCTCAAGCTCCGGCTGGCCCGTAATTCCGCCGGTCCAGATCAGCACGTCGTAGCCGATCTCCTCGGGCTCCTCGTCCTCGCCGCCGCCGAGGTACACCGCCTCCTCGTCGGCCTCCGAGATGAAATCGCCAGTGAGGATCTCGACGTCTGCGTCCTCGAGCCGCTGGCGGAGCGCGCCCTGGATCTGCGGGTCGTTGCCGGGGAACACCTCGTCGAGGCCCTCGACGAGCGTGATCTCGATCGGGGCGCGGTGTTTGTCACGGTACTCCGCGATCTCGCCCGCGGTCTGGATGCCGGAGAGGCCGGCGCCGCCGACGATCACCTCGACGGGGTCGGAGCGGGTCGCGTCGGCCGCCGCCGACCGCACGTCCTCGTGGATCGCCTTCGCGTCGTCGAGGCTCTTGAGCTGGTGGGCGTGCTCCTCCAGCCCCTCGATGCCGAAGAAGGCGGTCGTGGAGCCGACGCCGAGAAGCAGGTAGTCGTAGTCGACGGTCGCGCCGTCGTCGGTCTCGACGACGCGCTCGTCGGTGTCGACGTCGACGACGCGCCCCTGCACGAAGTCGGACTCGGGAGACTTGATCTCGTCGACGGGGATGGTGATCTTGTCCGCGACGGCGGGGTTGCGGATGGCGCGGTGGACCTCGTGTAAGACGAGGTGGTAGTCGTGCTCCGAGACCCACGTGAGCTCCGCCTCGCCCTCGCCGACCTCGTCTTCGAACGCCTTCACCGCACCCGCCCCGGCGTAGCCGGAGCCGACGACGACGACCTGTGTAGTCATGCGTGTCGATCCGCGACGCGCGGGTAAAGTCGCTTTGGAACGCCCGTGACGCGGCCGAGAATCGGTCGACGCGGCCCCGACCTACAGCGACAGCCCGGCGTGCCACCGGTCGGCGCCAGCCTCCCGCTTGACCTCGTCCATGCGCGCGAGCAGCTTCACGGCGAGGCTCGCCGTCTCGGCCGCCCGCGACTCGCCCTCGGTTCGGAACTCGCCGGTGATTCGGTTCGCGTACACCGAGCAGACCGCCCCGGCACGAAGCCCGTACACGTTCGCAATGGTGAGGATCGCCGACGCCTCCATCTCGATGTTCTTCACGTTGGCGTCCCGCAGCTCCGCGACCAGCTCGTCGGAGCCCGCGGCCTCGAACCCCTCGAACCCCGGACGGCCCTGGCCGGCGTAAAAGGAGTCGGCGCTCATCGTCACGCCGGTGTGGTAGTCGTACCCGAGTCGCTCCGCGGCGGCGACGAGCGCCGAGACGACCTCGCCGTCCGCGGCGGCCGGGTAGTCCTCGCGGACGTACTCGTCGCTCGTCCCCTCCTGGCGGACCGCGCCGGTCGTGATCACGAGGTCGCCCACGTCCATCCCGGGCTGGATCGCGCCGCACGACCCGACCCGGACGAACGTGTCGACGCCCACTCTGGCGAGCTCCTCCACCGCGATGGCGGCCGAGGGAGAGCCGATCCCCGTCGACGTCACCGATATCGACGCGCCCTCGTAGCGTCCGGTCGCGGTGCGGTACTCGCGGTGGCGCGCGACCTCCTCGTGGTCGTCCCACAGCGCCGTGATCTTGTCGACGCGCTCGGGGTTGCC
>NZ_JAXRUU010000103.1:0-5510 GCF_034497445.1 Halorubrum sp. AD140 | reverse complement strand
TCTAAGAGGGTCTCGGCGCGCTGGATCGTCGTCTCGGCCTCGTTTCGGGCCTCGATCCGCTCGCGGCGGGCCTCGTCCTCCTCCTTGTGCTTCTCGGCCTCCTCCTGCATCTCCTCGATCTCCTCGTCGGAGAGGCCGACGCCCCCCTCGATGGTGATCGACTCGGCGTTGCCCGAGCCCTGGTCTTCGGCCTCGACGTTGACGATACCGTTCTCGTCGATGTTGAACGAGACCTCGATCTGCGGGGTTCCAGCGGGCGCCGGCGGGATGCCGGAGAGCTGGAACGCGCCGAGCAGCTCGTTCTCGTCGGCGATCTCGCGTTCGCCCTGGAAGACGCGGACGTTCACGGACGTCTGGTTGTCGGCGGCCGTGGTGAACACCTTCGACTCCTCCGTCGGGATGGTGGTGTTCTTCTCGATGAGCCGCTCGAAGAGGCCGCCCTTCACCTCGATCCCGAGCGAGAGCGGCGTCACGTCAAGCAGGACGATGTCGTCGACGTCGCCGGAGAGCACGCCGCCCTGGACCGCCGCGCCGAGCGCGACCGCCTCGTCGGGGTTGACGTTCTTCTTCGGCTCCTGGCCGACGAGCTCTTCGACCTGCTCCTGGACCTGCGGCATCCGGGTCGAGCCGCCGACGAGGATGACCTCGTCGATGTCCGACTTGGCGTAGCCGGCGTCGGAGAGCGCCTGCTCGGTCGGTCCGACGGTGCGCTCCAGGAGGTCGCCCGTGAGGTTCTCGAACGTCGCGCGGGTGATCGACTGTTCGAGGTGGACCGGACCGCTGTCGGTCGCGGTGATGAAGGGGAGGTTCACCGTCGTCTCCTTCTTGCTCGACAGCTCGATCTTCGCCTCCTCGGCGGCGTCTTTCAGCCGCTGGAGCGCCTGGCGGTCCTCGCGGAGGTCGATCCCGTGGTCGTTCTGGAACTCGTCGGCGAGGTGGTCGATGAGCGCCTCGTCCCAGTCGTCGCCGCCCAGGTCGTTGTCCCCGTTCGTGGCGACGACCTCGTAGACGCCGCCGCCGAGGTCGAGGACGCTCACGTCGAACGTGCCGCCCCCGAGGTCGTACACGAGGACGGTCTGGTCGGACTCGTCGTCGAGGCCGTACGCCATGGAGGCGGCGGTCGGCTCGTTGACGATGCGCTCGACCTCGAAGCCGGCGATCTCGCCGGCGTCCTTCGTCGCCTGTCGCTGCTTGTCGTTGAAGTACGCGGGGACCGTGATCACGGCCTTCTCGACGTCGTCGCCGAGGTACTCCTCGGCGTCGCGCTTGATCTTCTGGAGGATCATCGCCGACACCTGCTCGGGCGTGTACTCGTCGTCCCCGATCTCGACCGTGTAGTCGTCCTCGCCCATGTGCCGCTTGATCGACTGGATCGTGCGGTCGGGGTTCTGGACGGCCTGGTTCTTCGCCGGCTTCCCGACGAGTCGCTCGCCGTCGTCGGCGAAGGCGACGACCGAGGGCGTGGTCCGGTCGCCCTCCGCGTTGGCGATGATCTCGGGCTCGTCGCCTTCCATCACCGCGAACGCGGAGTTGGTGGTACCGAGGTCGATACCGAGGATCTTGTTGCTCGCCATCTTGCCCAAAGGTAGCGGCTTGTGTCGGTTAAAGGTTACTAGACGGCGCGATCTCACGGAACAGTTGATCCCGCTCGAGTCGTGCGGTTTCGACGATCGTGTCAATGGGTCGCATCGGTGTCTTTATACAGATCCGCAATCGCAGGAGCCCGCGTCGGTCGCCACCGAGGAGCGGCCCACCGACTTCCGCGACGCTCGCCGGTCTCAGACCCCGGAGACGAGGTCCTCGAGCGCCGCTCGCGGGTCGTCCGCCTTCGCCACGCCGGAGGCCAGCAGGATCCCCGAGGCCCCCAGGTCGCCCGCGGCGGCCACGTCGTCGCCCGTCGAGACGCCGGCGCCGCAGAACACGTCGACGTCGGGGTCGACGGCGTCGGCGGCCGCGACCGCGTCCTCGACGATCCCGGGGTCGGCCGTCGAGACGGAGACGTCGCCGCCGATGAGTTCCGGCGGCTCCACGGCGACGGCGTCGGGGCCGAGCGCCGCGGCCGCGCCGACCTGCGCGGGGTTGTTCGCGCAGACGATCGTCTCCAGGTCGGCTCGCTCGGCGGCGCGGACGGACCCGTCGACGTCGGCGAGCTTCAGGCGCTTCTCGGAGTGGTTGATCAGCGTCCCCTCGGCGCCGTTGTCGGAGACGGCCTCGGCGAGCGTCGACCCGGTGTGAGAGCCGTGCGCGTTCGGCGAGACGTGCTGGCCCCACGTCTCGACGCCGGTGTCGGCGACGCGGGCGAGGTCGGCCGCCTGCGGTGAGACCGCGATCCGGGCGCCGGACGCCTCGGCGACGTCGCGCGCGGCGGTCGCGACTTCGATCGGATCGCACGGGTACGCCTTGAGGTTCACCAGGATGAACATACTCGCACTCGGGGGCCGCGGGCGCAAATACCTTCAGGCTTCGCCGCCGGCCGCTCTCCGCGACGATCCCCCGAAAGCATAAACGACCTTATACTCCGGTCCTGTGGTCCAGACGAGAGATGTCTCTCATCGAGCTCATCACCGGCGTGGAAGCGCGGGAGGCCACGCTGACCGTGTTCAACGCCGACCCCGAGGTCACGGACGCGCTCCGGGAGCATTTCGCCGACCGCAACGTCCGGATCGTCGGCGAACGGACCGGCGGCGGACCGGACGGGTACGCCGTCCTCTCCCGGGACGGCGAGTTCGTCACGGCCGTCGACGTGGACGAGCTCCTGCCCGGAACCGGCGCCGAAACGAGCGCTGACGGCTCCGAGGAGGACGCGGTCGACGGCGGGAACGCGGCCGACCGCGTGGGCGAGCCGGTCACGGCCTACTCCCGGGCGCAGATGGTCGCCGCGTCCCGCGAGATCGAGGACCGCGCGTGGCGCGTCGGCCACGGCGAGCTTCACGCCGGATTCCAGACCCTCGACGTGCTCACCGGCGAAGCGGACACGTACGACCTGCTGGGCGGGAAGGCGGGGCTCGACGTTCACGCGTACGCCGCGGACGAGGGCGACCCTCCGGCCGTCGAGCACTACGCCGTCCACACCGGTCGCGCCGCCGAGCTGCGCGAGACGTGGTTCGTCGCGTACGACGGCGGCGGCTACGACGGTGCGAAGTGCGCGCTGCTCGCCGAGGAGCGCGCCCCCGGGGAGTTCTTCGGCTTCTGGAGCTACGACCCCGAGACGGTCGATTACATCATCGACTACCTCACGCAGCGCTACGGGGGATCGGAACGGACGGACGACGGCGGGGAGGCGGCGTGACGCCGGCTCGCCCCTCGGAGACGACCCTCTGGCTGTCGGCCGCGACGCTCGTCGCGACGGTCGCGACCGCGGGGAGCCTGTGGTTCAGCCTCGGACTCGGGCTCACGCCGTGCGATCTGTGCTGGTACCAACGGATCCTTATGTACCCGCTCGTCGCGGTGCTCGGCGTCGCGACGCTCGAGCGTCGACCGGCGGTCTCGCGGACCGCGCTGCCGCTCGTGGGTCTCGGAGTGGGCCTCTCCGCGTACCACTCGTACCTCCAGGCGACGACGACAGCGTGCGCGCTCGGCGGCCCGTGCGCGGCCGTTCAGTGGCAGAGTCCGGGGCTCGGACTCACGATACCGAACCTCTCGCTCGTGGCGTTCGGACTGCTCGCCGCCCTCCTCGTCGGGATGTGGCTGCGCGTCGAGCGACGGTGACGGCTGCGGCGCGAGGGCGACGATACCGGTGAAAAACGGGATATTCCGACGATTCGGTCCGCTCAGTCCTTTCGCTTGACCACGTCGCCGAGCGTCATCGTCCCCGCGTCGCCGCCGTCCCAGTCGGCGTCCTCGACCGACTCGCCCTCGACCAGCGAGATGTCGAGCGCGCGCTCCAGCTTCCGCTGGATCTCGTCGGTCGGGAGCGTGTCGCCGCGTTCGAGCTTCCGGATGAGGCTCGCCTTCTCGTTGAGCTGGTCGGCCAGCTCCTCCTGGCTGAGCCCCCGTGACTCGCGGGCGTTCCGGATCCGGTCGTCGTAGTCGGTGGCGATCTCGTCCATGTCGTCGAACATGTCGCGCCGGCGGCGCGTCGACCCGCCGGAGGAGCCGGACGAACCGGACGACGAGCCGGCGGACGAGGACTTCCCGGTGCTCGAGCTCGTGGAGTACTTGCCGCCGCCGGAGCCGGTCGACTCGTCGCGGACCTCGGTGCCGAAGTCCGTACACGAGCTGCACAGCTCCAGCTCGGCGCCTTCGACCTTCGTCGTCGTCAGCGAGGCCTGGTCGGCGCCACACATCTCACACTGGGGCATACGCGACGCTAACGCTCCCGCCGGTATAAAGGGTGCGCCAGGACGCTCTGCGGGACGCGCCGGACCGGTCCGCGGGGACGAGGGACCGCAGAATCGTGCCGCGTCCGGTACCCACTTGTCGCCGCGGACGGCAGGGGAGGTATGGACGTTCGCGTCACCAACTCGACCGTTCGGGGCCGGACCCGCGCGCCCCCCTCGAAGAGCTACACCCACCGAGCGCTGCTCGCGGCCGGATACAGCGACGGCGCGACCGTGCGCTCCCCGCTCGTCTCCGCGGACACGCGGGCGACCGCGCGCGCCGTGACCGCCTTCGGCGGCGCGGTGGCGCCCGAATCGGAGGCGGACGCCTCCGACGCCGACGCGCTCGTCGTCGAAGGTTTCGCCGGTCGACCTGCGGTCCCGGACGACGTGATCGACTGCGCCAACTCCGGGACGACGATGCGGCTCGTCACCGCGGCGGCCGCGCTGGCGGACGGGACGACGGTGCTGACGGGGGACGCCTCGCTCCGGTCGCGACCCCAGGGACCGCTCCTGACGGCCCTCGGCGACCTCGGCGTGCGCGCGGAGTCGACCCGCGGCAACGGGCAGGCGCCGCTCGTCGTGAGCGGGCCCCTCCGGGGCGGCGAGGTCGCGATCCCCGGGGACGTCTCCTCGCAGTACGTCACCGCGCTGCTGATGGCGGGCGCGGTCACCGAGCGAGGGGTCGAGATCGACCTGACGACCGCGCTCAAGTCGGCGCCGTACGTCGACATCACGCTCGAACTCCTCGCCGACTTCGGGGTCGAAGCGACGCCGGTCGACGGCGACGGCGAGACTCTCGACGGCGCCGCCGGCGCGGCGGGGTTCGTCGTCGAGGGCGGGCAGTCGTACGCTCCCGCCGGCGGGAGCTACGCCGTCCCCGGCGACTTCTCCTCCATCTCCTACCTCGTCGCGGCCGGGGCCGTCGCCGCCGAGCCGGGCGAGGCGGTCCGGATCGAGGGCGCCCGCCCGAGCGCGCAGGGCGACTCCGCCATCGTCGAGATCGCGGAGCGCATGGGCGCGGACGTCGAGTGGGACCGCGAGGCGGGCGTCATCGCCGTCCGGCGCTCCGACCTCTCGGGCGTCGAGGTCGACGTGGGCGACACGCCCGACCTCCTCCCCACGATCGCCGCGCTGGGCGCGGTCGCCGACGGCGACACCCGGATCACGAACTGCGAGCACGTCCGGTAC
>NZ_JAXRUU010000102.1:0-5550 GCF_034497445.1 Halorubrum sp. AD140 | reverse complement strand
GCGAGGCGTACGACCACCTGGAGTCGGTGTACCGCGACGAGGGGCGCCGGGACCTGTTCTCGGCTATCACCGGCCGCGACCACCTCCGCGTGACGAGCTACGTCGTCGACGTCGGCGAGGGGATCGGCGTGCTCCACGCCGAGGACGACGGCACGCCGAAAGAGCGGCTCGTCGGCTCGTGGATGGGGGGCATGCTCCGCGAGCTCGACTCGCGCGGCCGGAAGAACCCGCAGGCGTTTAGCTACGACGGCGTGCTCTCGCAGGGGAACGGCGTCGCCACCGTGGTCGAGGACGCCAGCCAGCACGCCGACCTGCTCCGGCGGCTGCTCAACGTCCCCGACGAGCGCTGGGTGAAGCTCGACAAGGGGATCGGGATGGACCTGGACACCCAGCTCATCGTCATCTCGAACCCGGACCTCGACGCCGAGCTCGACCGCCACGCCGACCGCGAGGGCGCCGATCCCCTGAAGGCCCTGAAGCGACGACTCACCCGCCACGAGTTCCGCTACCTGACCAACCGGCGGCTGGAGGCGGAGCTGCTGCGCCGCGAGGTGGGCGGCGTCCGCGGCGTGCCGACCGTCGACGGAGTGGACGACGAGACGGGGAGGATCGACCGAGACGACGACCCCGCCCGCGACCCCGGCGACGAGCCGGACGCCGCCGCCCTCACCATCGACGTCCGGGACGACGACGGGACGGTCACCGAGCGCGAGCTCGCCCCGCACGCGGTCGGCGCGGCGGCGCTGTACGCGGTCGTCACCCGGCTCGACGCGGAGGGGCTCCCCGCCGACCTCGGGCTGATCGAGACCGCCGAGCTGTACGAGGCCGGCGAGCTTCGGCGCGAGTCGGGCGACGGCGACGACGGGCGGATCGCGATCGACGACGTCGACGTCGGCGACGGCGACGGCCGCAACGGGATCCCGGTGACGTACACCCGCGACGTGGTCGCCGACCTGCTGGGGTCGGACGCCGAGCGGAGCCACCCGGAGCTGCCGGTCGAGCGGGTTATCACGCCGACGGACGTGCTCGACGCGATGGCCGACGGGCTCGCGGCGGCGCCGCTGTTCTCGCGGTCGGAGGTCGCCGAGTTCGAGAGCCGGAAGGCCCTCGTGGCCGAGCGCGTCCGCGAGCGCCAGCGCGCCGACGTGATCGACGCCGCCCTCGCGGAGGCGACCGTCTCGGAGGAGACGGTGGCCGAGTACGTCGAGCACGTGTACGCGTGGGACGCCGACGAGCCGGTGGAAACGGAGCGCGGGCCCGAGGAGCCCGACGCGCTCGCGATGAAGGTGTTCGAGACGGAGACGCTCGGTCGGTTCGACGGGGACGACTACTACGGGACGGAGCCGACACACCGGGTGGCCGTGTTCCGCCGCGAGCGCGTGATCCGGGCGCTCACCCGGTACGCGTGGCGGAACCGCGGCGACGAGTTCAGCGTCGACGACGTCGACCTCGCCGAGATTCCCGAGCTGCGGGAGGTGCTGGACGCGAACGAACTCGCGGACCTGAAGCGACGCTTCCCGGAGCTCGACCCCGCCGAGTGGGCCGACCCGCCCGCGGACACGGAGACGGCGCGCGTGAAGGCGGCGACGATCGACCGCCTGGTCGAGCGGGGGTACAGCCCCGCGTCCGCCGAGCTGACGAGCCGCGCCGTGATGCGCGACGCTCGCGGCGAGTGGGCCGACCTGGTCGCCGCCGGCAGAGACGACGACAGGGAGTCTCGGGACGGCCGCGGTCGCGGCGACGGAACCGGAGGTGGACGGTCGTGGGACTGACGGACGACCGCGAGCGCTTCCGGGAGGTCGGCGAGAAGCGCCGCGAGGACCTCTCCGAGTTCATCAGTCAGGGGGACCTCGGTCGCTCCGACCCCGACCGGGTCAAGATCCCGGTGAAGATCGTCGACCTCCCCTCCTTCGAGTACGACCGGCGGGAGGCCGGCGGGGTCGGGCAGGGGCGAGGCGGCCAGCCGCAGCCCGGTCAGCCGGTCGACCCCGAGCCCGGTGACGGGGAGGGCGACCCCGGCGAGGAGGGCGGCGAGCACGAGTACTACGAGATGGACCCCGAGGAGTTCGCGCGCGAGCTCGACGAGGAGCTCGGGCTCGACCTCGAACCGAAGGGAAAGCGCGTGATCGAGGAGGTGGAGGGCGACTTCACCGACACCGCCCGGGCCGGTCCGCGCGGCACCCTCGACGTCGACGAGTTCTTCAAGCGCGGGCTGAAGCGCCACCTCGCGACCGACTTCGACGAGACGTACGTCCGCGAGGGCCTGTTCGTCGCCGGCGCCGACGTCGACGACGCGTTCGCGTGGGCTCGCGGCCACGGCGTCCCCGTCTCGCGGGCGTGGATCGCCGACGCCGCGGCGACGCTCGCCGAGGAACACGGGGAGCCCGTGACGGCGCTCGACCGCTGGGAGAGCTTCGACGCGCTCGACGCGGAGCGGGACCCGGAGCCCGTGAGCCGCCGGATCCGCCGCGAGGGGCTCGACAGCGTCCCCTTCCGGCGGGAGGACGAGCGCTTCCGCCACCCGGAGGTGATCGAGAAGCGGGAGCGCAACGTCGTCGTCGTCAACGTGCGGGACGCCTCCGGCTCGATGCGCGAGACGAAACGCGAGCTGGTCGAGCGGGTGTTCACCCCGATGGACTGGTACCTGACGGGGAAGTACGACGCCGCCGAGTTCCGGTACGTCGTCCACGACGCGGAGGCGTGGGAGGTCGACCGCGAGGAGTTCTTCGGGATCCAGTCGGGCGGCGGCACCCGGATCTCCAGCGCCTACGAACTCGTCGCGGAGATCCTCGAGGAGTACCCGTACAGCGAGTGGAACCGGTACGTGTTCGCCGCCGGCGACTCCGAGAACGCCGGCAGCGACACGACCGAGTCGGTGATCCCGCTGATGGAGTCGATCGACGCCAACCTCCACGCGTACGTCGAGACGCAGCCGGGCGGCGCCGCGCCGAACGCGCGCCACGCCGACGAGGTGGAGAAGGCGCTCGGCGACGCCGACGACGTCGCGGTCGCGCGCGTCGCGGAGCCCGCCGACGTCACCGACGCGATCTACGAAATCCTCAGCACGGAGGCCGAGGGCGGCGACGCGGCGAGCGAGGAGACCGCGACCGCCGGGCGCGGGGGTGACGACCGATGAGAGACGAGCGCGTCGAGGCGAAGCGCGAGGCGAAGACCCTCGACGAGCCCGCCGCGGAGGCCCGCGAGCTCGCCGAGCGGCTCGGCCTGGAGCCGTACCCGGTGCGGTACTGGGTCGTCGACCACGACGAGATGAACGAGCTGATCGCGTACGGCGGCTTCCAGCGGCGCTACCCCCACTGGCGGTGGGGGATGAACTACGAGCGCCAGGCGAAGGTGGACCGCCACGGGCTCGGGAAGGCGTTCGAGATCGTCAACAACGACGACCCGAGCCACGCGTTCCTCCAGGAATCGAACTCGACCGCGGACCAGAAGGCGGTGATCACCCACGTCGAGGCGCACGCCGACTTCTTCGCGAACAACCGGTGGTTCGGACTGTACGCCGACCGCGGCGAGGGCGGGCCGAACGCGGCGGCCCGGCTGGAGCGCAACGCCGACCGGATCGCGGCGATCGCCGACCGACCGGACGTCGACCGCGACGAGGTCGAGCGCCTGATCGACGCCGTGAGCGCGCTGGAGGACGCGATCGACCAGCACAGCCCTGTCGACGCCGCTCGGTCCGTCGAGACGCCGGGGGTCGCGGAAGACGTGAGCGACGCCGACGCCGACCCGCTCGCGGCGATCGAAGCGCAGATCGACGAGCTCGACCTCTCCGAGGAGGTGCGCCGCGACGTGTTCGACGACGAGTGGCTCGAGGCCAGGGGCGACGGCGTCGAACCGGAGGAGCCGCGTCCGGACGTGCTCGCGTTCCTGCGCGACCACGGGAAGCGGTACGACCCCGAGAGCGGGAAGGCGGTCGACCGCGAGCCGTGGGAGACGACCGTCGTCGACGCGGTCCGCGAGGAGGCGTACTACTTCGCGGGCCAGAAGTCGACGAAGGTGATGAACGAGGGGTGGGCCACATATTGGGAATCGGTCATGATGGGCGGCGAGGGGTTCGCCGGCCCCGACGAGTTCCTCACGTACGCGGACCACATGGCGCGGGTGCTCGGCTCGCCCGGGCTCAACCCCTACAAGCTCGGCTTCGAGCTGTGGACCCACGTGGAGCTCCGGGCCGCCCGTCGGGACGTGATAGACAGGCTCCTCCGCGTCGAGGGCGTGACGCCGGAGAACTTCCACTCCTGGATCGACCTCGACGCGGTCGCCGAGGCGCTCGAACCGCACCCCGCGATCGCCGGCGCGGGGCCGGCGACGCTCGACGAACTGGCCGATCTTGCCGCCGACGGCGACCCGCGGGTCGACGCCGAGACCGTCGACCGGGCGCTCTCCGCTCGAACCGACGAGGGGGCGATCGACCTCGACGCCGGTCCGGACGTCGAGCGGTACCCGTGGAAGCTCCTCACCCGCGAGGGGCTCGCGGAGCGCCACTACGTCCTCTCGCGGCCGGAGCACCGCGGCGCGCTCCGGAACGTCTCGCGGGAGACGCTGGCGGAGCGCGCCCGGTACATGTTCGACGTCGACCGGTACGCGACCGTCGAGGAGGCGCTCGCCGAGGTGGACCGGACCGCCGGCTGGGACCGGATGCTGGAGGTCCGGGAGAGCCACAACGACGTGACGTTCGTCGACGCGTTCCTCACCGACGAGTTCGTCCGCGAGGGGAACTACTTCACCTACGAGTACAGCCGGACCGCCGAGGAGCACCGCGTCGCCAGCGTCGACGCCGACGACGTCCGCCGGAAGCTCCTCCTCACGTTCACGAACTTCGGGAAGCCGACCGTCGTCGTGCTCGACGGCAACTTCCGAAACCGGGGAGAGCTGCTGCTCGGCCACCGGTACAACGGGGTCGCGCTCGACGAGGAGTCGGCGAAGGAGACGCTGAAGCGCGTGTTCGAGCTGTGGGGTCGCCCCGTGAACCTCGCGACGATCCGCGTCGAGTACTCCGAGAAGGCGGTCCGCCGCGCGAAGCGCCGCGGGCGCGAGCCGGAGGGAGAGGAGGTCGGGGTTCGCTTCCAGTACGACGGCGGCGAGGTGACCGAACACGACCTCGACCCGGCGATTCGCGAGCGGATCGAGGCCGACGAGGTCGACTACGACACGAAGCCGGACGACTGGCTGGCGTGAGGCGACGGCTGGGACGGGTCCAGCAACGCGTCCGAGCCCACGACGACGGCGACCCGGTCGAACGGCGGCGCGCCCGACCCTACGACAGCGACGCGACCAGCGCGGCGACGGCCTCGGTCTCGTCCTCGTTGATCCCGTGGCCCATCCCCTCGTAGATGCGCTCGTCGACGTCGGCGACGAGCGCCTCCAGCACCGCGGTCGTCTCGTGGACGCGCTCCTCCGGGATGTGCGGGTCGACGTCGCTGCACCCGAGGAACGCCGGCGTCCCATCGAGCGGCTCGGCGGCGTCTCCACCGCCGGCGCCGACCTCGGCGGCCGCGTGGGAGACGTACTCGTCGACGTCGATCGACTCGC
>NZ_JAXRUU010000101.1:0-5891 GCF_034497445.1 Halorubrum sp. AD140 | reverse complement strand
CTGGAGTGAGCGATCCTCTGGGAACCGCGGTTCGCCGCCTGCCCATTCATATCGGGGCGATCGCCCCACACATTTTCAGCCAACTGTCGAGAGCGTTCGCGGACGGCAGAGAGCGGCTGCACGTGCGTTGGTAGGGTCGCCGAATTTCAATGTTGATGAGTCCATCCATAAGTTTATCCGTTTTGTAGCTGAAGGGAACGTACTGATGGCCACTCCCTCGGAGTCCGACTACGGCGTCACGGTGCGGTTGTCTGCCACCGGGCAGCCGCCGGCTCGTGACGGTCCCGTGCCGGACCGAGTGGTCTCCGTTCTGTTCGAGACGGGGATAGAGGAGTGGCGACGCGGATGGAGGCGGTCGCCGGGGACGGGTCCCTCACAGGAGGCGATCGTCGCCGCGAGCGACACCACTCGGGGAGCGACGGCGACGACGCAGGTGGTGCCGGGAGGGCGGCTCGCGTACACCGTTCTCGGCGCACCCGTCGACCTCGATCGCGTCGCTGTCGCCGTGTCGGAGCACGTAGACGGCGTGCGGGGGACCGCTCCGACCGTCATCGTCGACGATCTCGCTCCGGTGTTGACCGGCCGGGAGCGCGCCGATGTCGAACCGTTCGCGGAGACGCTCCGGGAGGGGTTCGGCGGCTCGGTGAACGACGTCGTCGTCGGCTGCACGTATCGCCCCGAAATCGCCGCCGACCTCGGTGCGCTGTTCGATCCGATCGAGGAGGTGGGACGCGTCGACCACCCGGTTCGCGACGCCTTCGACCGGCTTCGCCGAGAGGACCCGACGACGTTCGGCTACGTGCGCCGTCACTGGTTCGAAGCGTGGGAGGGAATCCGCCGCTGCGACCGGAATTACCCGCAGTCGCGGCAGGTGCACGCGGCGCTCGAGCAGCCGGCGACGACGCCGCGAACGCTCGGAGCGACGCTGTCGGGGCTCGTGCGGCTCGGCGTGCTCGAAACCTGGGGCGACACGGTCGGACCGACGCGGTACGACCTCACCGCGTACGACGCCGACCGGATGTGGCTCGTCGGGGCCGCCATCGCGTCGTCGGGCGGACGAGACTGAGGACTGGACCCCGGATTCAGGGGCCTCTGTCCGCGCGGTCGGCGTCCTCGTGTTGGCGATCCGGGGCGTCCAGCTCGTAGTCCACGACGGTTCCGTCCGGCTCGAGGGTGACCGTTCCGAGCGTGACGGTCGTCCCCGTCTCGAACCGGTCTGTGACGGTTTCGAGGACGCGCCGCTGGTCGAGGCGTTCCCAGACGGTCTCGGCGACGAGCGACTGGAACGCCTCGGGGTCGGTCCAGCCGGAGTCGACGTCCGACGGGACGTGGACGACGAACTGGAGCTCCGCCTCAGTGAGGCGGATCCCCACGCCGAACGTGTCTGCGCACATAAGTCGCCGTTCGGACCGGACCCGCAAAGCGTCGTCGGGACGCGACCGGCCGCGCGCTCCGCTGGGTCGAGTCCGGGGGTCGGTTCTCGCCGGCCCGCACGGGCGACTCCCGTCCGGTCCCGAAACCGGTAAGCGACGGGGGGTCGGACCCGTGAACGGAATGTCGGACGAGCCACGGATGTCTCCGGTCGCCGGCCTCGCGGTCGCCGTGAGCGCCGTGAGCGCCGGGGCGATCTTCGTCCGACTCAGCGACGCGCCGAGCTCGGTGGCCGCGTTCTACCGCGTCCTGTTCACGACGCTGCCGCTGCTTCCCGTGGCGTACTGGCGCTATCGGGCGCAGTTCGCCCGGATCACGCGTCGCGACCTCGGGTTCGCGACGCTGTCAGGCGTCGCGCTGGCGCTCCACTTCGCCTCGTGGTTCGAGAGCCTCGAGTGGACGAGCGTGGCCGCGAGCGTGACGCTCGTTCAGGCGCAGCCGGTGTTCGTCGCGCTCGGCGCGTGGCTCCTCCTCCGCGAGCGCGTGACGAGGCGAATGGCCGCCGGCGTCGCGGTCGCCGTCGGGGGGATGGTCGCGATGTCGGTCGGCGACCTCCTCGGCGGGGTCCTCGTCGGCCCTCGACCGCTGTACGGAAACGGGCTGGCCCTGTTCGGTGCCGTGATGGCGGCCGCGTACGTGCTCGCCGGGCGGTCGCTCCGACAGCGCGTCTCGCTGGTCCCGTACGTGGTCGTCGTCTACGGCGTCTGTACGGCGGCGTTGTTCGGGCTGGTTCTCGCGGAGGGACATCCCCTCATCGGCTACCCGTCCCGCGAGTGGGCGCTTTTCGCCGCGCTCGCGATCGGACCGGGACTGCTCGGACACACGGTCGTCAACTGGGCGCTCGCACACGTCGAGTCGAGCGTGGTGTCCGTGTCGCTGCTCGGCGAGCCGGTCGGCGCGACGGTCCTCGCGTTCCTGCTGCTCGCCGAGACGCCGACGCCCGTCACGCTCGTCGGCGGCGGGGTCGTGCTCGTCGGGATCGCCGTGACGGCGACCGACGCGGCGGGCTGAGGCCCGCCTCCCGGTCGTCGGCGCTACGGCTCGAAGTGGGCGACCGTTCGCCTGTGTCGGTCACGGAACATCCCCTCGAATCCGACTTTCGCGAACGGTCCGGCGACGTCGCCGAGCGGACCGAACGGGAGGCGGTACGCGACCGTGTCGACGAGCAGCGTCTCCTCGCCGTCGGCGTAGAAGGCATGCGTGTGTTCCCACGCTCGAAAGGGGCCGCCGACCATCTCGTCGACGAAGCGCGCGCTTCCCTCGATCGGTGCGTCGCCGGCGGGTTCGCGCTCCGTGATCCGCGAGACCCATCGCTGTCTGGGCCCGACCCCGAACGGCCGTATCGACATCCGTATCCGCGAGCCTTCGGCGAGCACCTCCGGGTTCGGCTCCCCGTTCGGCCCCTCGACGCCGCCGATGCGGAGGCGCATCCAGTCGGGTGTGAGCGCCCGGAGTCCGTCGATCGTGGAGTGAAACGCCCACACCTCGTCGATGGGGGCCGGTACGCGGGTCGTCCGCCGGTACGTCGGCATGCACACGCTACGTGGCGACCGGGCAAAAACCCCGCTCCGATACTGAGAGCCGCCGGCGATCCGGTCTCGGACCGAGGTTCGAACCCGACGCGAGCCTCCTCGCCGACCCGTCGGTACCGAAATCCGAATACGCTTGCGACCCCTGCGAATTCGTAATGGAACGAGGCGCGATCGACGTCGCGGAGCTGGCCGGCCCGTTCGACCTCCAGGCGACCGTCGAGAGCGGCCAGAGCTACCTCTGGAACCGCGCGGACGGCGGAACCTACGAGGAGCTTCACGCGCACGGCGGCGACGAGTGGTACGAGACCGTCGTGGCTCCGATTCCGGAAGTGAGCGACGAGCGCGTTCCCCTGCGGGTCAGACAGGAGGGCGGCGTCCGCGACGGCACGCTCCTGTGGGAGTCGTCGGTCGACGCCGTCCCGCTGCTCGAACACCTGTTCCGGCTCGACGACGACCTCGACGCGATCCTCGGGGCGACGCCGGACCTCCCGCTGCTCGAACGGGCGTACGACGCCTACGAGGGGATGCGGCTGACTCGCGACCCCGTCTTTCCGTGTCTGATCTCGTTCATCTGCTCGGCGCAGATGCGCGTCGCCCGAATCCACGGCATGCAGCGACGGCTCCGGGAGACGTACGGCGACGTCGTCGAACTCGACGGATCGGAGTATCACGCCTTTCCGACGCCCGACCGGCTCGCCGCCCGGACCGAGGCGGAGCTGCGCGACCTCGCGCTGGGGTACCGAGCGCCGTACGTGCAGCGGACGGCCGAGATGGTCGCGTCGGGCGAGGCGGACCCGCTGGCGGCAGCCGACCTCCCCTACGAGGACGCCCGCGAGTCGCTGACGCGGTTCGTGGGCGTGGGAGAGAAGGTCGCCGACTGCGTCCTGCTGTTCTCGCTCGGTTTCTTGGAAGCGGTGCCGCTCGACACGTGGATCCGCACGACGATCGAGGAGTACTACCCCGACTGCGACCGCGACGGCTACGCGGAGACGTCGCGGGCCATCCGCGACCGGTTCGGCGGCGAGTACGCGGGATACGCGCAGACGTACGTGTTCTACTACCTTCGGGCGGGCGGCGAGTAGCCCGTCTCGGTCGCGGAGTCCGTGGGTGCGGCCGCGAGTTCGTCGGTTCGGCGTTGCGACCTGTCGGCCGAAGGTTCATACTGGCTCGTGTGGTACGTGTCACCGTGATGGATTGCCGAGTCGTCGTCGAGGCCGCCGTCCCGGTGTACGACGTCGGGACCGCGGACGAAGCCGTCCGGATCGCGATCTCGAAGACGGGCGAGATGCTGAATCCGGACCTCAGCTACGTCGAGATCGACACCGGGAGCCGCGCGTCGCCCGGCGGCCAGGAACTCCCGCCGGCGTTCGTCGCCGCCGACGAAGCGCTCGTCGCGCTCGAGCTCCGCATGGACGTGTTCAACGTGGAACGCCCCGAACACGCCAGTCGGGTCGCCCGGAAGGAGATCGGTCAGCGGCTCAGGAACATTCCGCTGAAAGTTCTCGACGTCGAGGAGATAGAGCAGGGGGACGCCGTGGACGCGTCGTCCGAGTCGTCGTCCGGTGACGAGTCGTAACCGGGGAACATACCGCGGACGTCAACGCCGCCGCTCGCGAGGTGACGACGGTCGACAGCGGGAGTGAAATCTCAGTCTGCGGTCGGGGCCAGCGGCTCCGATTCGGACTCGTTCATCGGTTCGGTGATTCCCTCGGTCAGCTTGAAAACGGCGGCTTTGTGGTCGGTCTTCGATTTGTGGATGGATGTCGGTTTGACGCCGAGGTCCTCGTATGCGTCGAGGTCGATCTCTTCGTCCCAAAACTCGCACTGTTTTCGTACCTCCGCGAGAAGGCCGTGAAGGTGGATGAGCTCCTGCTTCTTCATGAGTATCAGTCCTTTGCTACCGAGGGTTTATATTATTATCTTGAGTCACGTTACCACACATGTCTCGCATATTCGCCGTTTGCGGGGCCTAGACGGGATTTTTGAGTTATTAATCGGGTACAATTCTCCGCCGGGCGGTGGTCGACGGAGTCCGCCGTGCCGACGGCTGAGCGGGCGCGTCGTGTTCGGGACTCGTTCGAACCCCGGCGGCAGCCGTGACGCTACTGAAACTGCTTGACTGCTTCGAGGTCGCGCTCGGTTCGCATGAACTCCGTCAGTCGACGGGTCGCGTGACACGCGGGACAGCTGAAGTTCGACCGCAACTCCTGGAGGTCGGCGGGGTTGTCCTGCCACTCTTTGGTGCACTCCGGACAGACGAGTCTGACGAACGCATCCACCATGGACCGTCGTACACGCGGCCGGGTTAAAAACGTACGTGGCGACGCGGACGCGACGACGCGGCGCCCGTGACCGAGACGCCGCGATCGACCACCGATCGAGACGGCTTCAGGCCGCGAGCCCCTCGCTCGCCTCGAGGAGCTCCTTGTATCGGTTCCGAATCGTGACTTCGCTGATGTCGGCGACGTCCGACACCTGGCTCTGGGTCACCTTCTCGTTCGAGAGGAGCGCGGCCGCGTAGACGGCCGACGCCGCGAGCCCGACCGGCGACTTCCCGCTCGTGATGCCGGCCTCCTTGGCGCCGTCGAGGAGCTCGCGGGCCAGCCGCTGGGTCTCCTCGGAGAGCTCGAGCCGCGAGACGAACCGCGGGACGTAGCTCTCGGGGTCCGCCGGCTGCACGCGAAGCCCGAGTTCGCGGATGACGTACCGATACGTGCGCGTGAGCTCCATCTTGTCGACGCGGGAGACGGCGGTGAACTCGTCTAAGCTCCGGGGGTTCCCCACCTGTCGGGCGGCGGCGTACAGGGACGCGGTGGCGACGCCCTCGATGGAGCGACCGGGGAGGAGGTCCTCGCTCAGCGCGCGGCGGTAGATGACGGAGGCGGTCTCGCGGACGTTGTCCGGGAGCCCGAGCGCCGAGGCCATGCG
>NZ_JAXRUU010000100.1:0-6414 GCF_034497445.1 Halorubrum sp. AD140 | reverse complement strand
GTGTTGACGCCGGCGGCGAGCGTCGGCGTCGCGGAGATGCACTTGATCAGGCGGTCGCGGAACGCGTCCTCGACGAGCGACCGGTGCTCGCTCGCGAGCCCGGCGTGGTGGAACGCGGAGCCCCGCTCGACCGCGTCGGCGAGGTCCGCGGCGGTGTCGGTGTCGGAGACGCCGCGGATCTCCTCGGCGAGCTCGCGGAGGCGGTCGCGCTCGTCGTCGGTGAGCCGCGGACCGGTGACGTCGGTCAGCTTCCGCGCCGACGACTCGGCGTTGCGCCGGGAGTTGACGAAGACGAGCGAGGAACCGCCCCGCCCGTCCTCCTCGGTGTCGAGCGCGTCGGCGACGAGCCGGGCGGTCTGGTCCTCGCCGCGCTCGACGGGCACCTCCCGCTTGCTCCCGTCGGCGAAGTCGATCGCGTTGCCGAAGTGGACGCCCATGCGGAGGTCGATCGGTCGCCAGTCTGACTCGACGAGTTCGGCGTCGAGCCAGTCGGCGATGACGTCGGCGTTGCCGACGGTCGCCGAGAGCGCCACCGTCTGGAGCCCGGGGTTCACCTTTCGGAGCTTCGCGAGGGTCACTTCAAGGGTGGGGCCGCGGTTCGGGTCGTCGACGAGGTGGACCTCGTCGCTCACGACGCAGGTGAGGTCGTCGATCCACGGCGCGCCGTTGCGGATCAGCGAGTCGACCTTCTCCGAGGTGGCGACGATGATATCTCGGGTCGCCAGCCACTCGCCGTCGGACTCGTAGTTGCCGGTGGAGACGCCCACCGTGACGCCGAACTCCTCCCAGCGCTCGAACTCCGCCTTCTTCTCGCTGGCGAGCGCGCGCAGCGGGACGATGTAGAGGGCCTTCCCGCCGCGCTCGACCGACGAGAGCATGGCGAGCTCGGCGATCAGCGTCTTCCCGGAGGCCGTCGGCACCGCGGCGACGAGGCTCTCGCCGTCGACGACGCCGGCCTCGACGGCGGCCTCCTGGGGCGGGTACAGCTCGGCGACGCCCTCCGCTTCGAGCGCCTCGCCGACGCCCGCGGGGAGCCCGGAGAGCGAACTCGGTTGCATTGGTGGAGAGTGGGTCCCGACCCGATTTAAACCGTCGGAACGGGGCGGTGGCGGGGGCCGCGCCCCCTCTCCCGCTCCCCGCTTACAGTTCGCCCTTCGTGCTCGGCGTGTCGCTGCGGCGCTCGTCGAGCCGCGTCGCGTCGTCGAGCGCCCGCGCGAGCGCCTTGAACAGCGCCTCGACCTCGTGGTGGGCGTTGTCGCCCGTCTCGACCGCGGCGTGGAGCGTCAGGCCGGCGTTGTGCGCGAGCGACAGCGCGAAGTGGTCCGCCATGACGCTGGTGAACTCGCCCACGGACTCCTGGGAGAAGCCCCCGGAGAACTCGTAGTACGGCCGGCCCGCGACGTCGACGACGACGCTCGCGACCGCCTCGTCGAGCGGGACCCGCCGGTCGGCGTACCGCCGGATGCCGCGCTTGTCACCGAGCGCCTCGTCGAACGCCTCGCCCAGGCAGATCGCCACGTCCTCGACCGTGTGGTGGTCGTCGATCTCGGTGTCGCCGTCACACCTGACGGTCAGGTCGAAGAGCCCGTGTTTGGCGAACGACGCCAGCATGTGGTCGTAAAAGCCGATCCCGGTGTCGACCTCGCTGTCGCCGTCGCCGTCGATCGCGAGGGTGAGCTCGATCGTCGTCTCCGCGGTCTCGCGGGAGACCGCGGCGGTCCGCTCGTGGTCGCTCATACCGGACCGTCACGGCCGATTCTTAAGGCGATTGCGGGTGGCCGATCTGTCGATCCCCGCCCCCACCGGCGGTGACGACCGCGATCGGCGGTGGATATTTGTCTCCCCACTGAGATGTCTTCGCACGGCATGGACGACTCCGAGCCACCCGACCCGTCCGGTCCGCCGCCCGGTCCGGAGACAGACGTCGGCCCGCAGTCGGTCGGTATCACGGACGCCGACGCCGTCGCCGCCGCCGTCGACGCCGACACCGGCGAGGGGGAGCTCGAACGGACCATCGGCCTCGTGGGCGGGCTCGCGATCGGCGTGGGAACTATGATCGGCGCAGGGATCTTCGTCTTCCCGGGGCTGGCGGCGGAGAACGCCGGTCCGGCGGCGTCTCTCTCGTTCGCGATCGGAGCGGTCATCGCGCTCCTCGTCGCGTTGCCGGCCTCGGAGCTCGCCACCGCGATGCCGCGCAGCGGGGGCGGCTACTTCTTCATTTCGCGCGGGCTGGGGACCACCGCCGGCGCGATCGTCGGGCTCGGGCTCTGGCTCGGCCTCGTGTTCGCCTCCGCGTTCTACCTCGTCGGGCTCGGTAGCTACGCCGGACAGGTGTTCCTCGAAGCGGGGATCGCGCTCCCGGTCGACCCCGCGGTCCCCCTCGGTGTCGCGTTCGGCGTCGGACTCACCGTCCTCAGCCTCTTCGGGACCGAGAACACCGCGGCGCTCCAGAACGGGATCGTGATCCTCCTCCTGGCCATCCTCACGCTCTTTCTGACCTACGGCTCCCTCGACGCGCTCGGCGTGTTCGGCGCCGAGCGCACGCCGGAGCGGTTCTTCCCGCCCGGCGGGGCGCTCCCGGTGTTACAGACCGCCGCGCTCGTGTTCACCTCCTACCTCGGCTTCGCGCAGGTCGCGACCGTCGCGGGCGACATCACAGAGCCGTCCCGGAACCTGCCGCTGGCGATGGTCGGCTCCGTGCTCCTCGTCGGCGTCTTCTACGTCGTCACGATCTTCGTCGCGACGAGCGCGTTCGGCAGCGTCCGACTCGGCGAGTTCGGGGAGACCGCGATGGTCGAGGTCGCTCGGTCCTTCGTCGGGCTGCCGGGCGCGCTGGCGATCGTGGTCGCGGGGCTGCTGGCGACGTTCTCCAGCGCGAACGCCTCGATCCTCAGCGCCTCCCGCGCGGTGTACGCGGTCAGCCGCGACGGGATCATCCCCGAGACCGCGAGCCGGCTCAACCTCGCGCACGGCACCCCGCACGTCGCCCTCGGGCTCGCCGGCGGTCCGATCGTCGTCCTGACCGCGACGGGGCAGGTGGCGCTGCTCGCGGAGGTCGCCTCGTTCCTCCACCTCGTGATGTACGGGCTGATCTGCGTCGCGCTGATCCAGCTCCGGCGGGAGCGGCCGCCGTGGTACGACCCGGCGTTCCGCTGTCCGGCCGGGTTCGCGGTCGCCGGCGTCGGCGGGCTCGCGAGCTTCGCGCTCATCGCGTTCATGCAGCCGGCGTCGATCGGCGTCGGCGTCGCGATCATGCTCGCGGCGTACGGCTGGTACCGGTACTACGCGACCGACGTCGACCTCAAAGGTGACTTCTGAGATGACCGACACACCCACTGAAACCGGCGGAGAACCGACCGACTCCGACGCGCCGACCGAGACCGGAGAGCCTCCGGAGGCCGGCGTTCCCTCGGAGACCGGAGAGCCTCCGGAGGCCGGCGACCCCCCGACACCCGATCGACCGTCCGTGTTGGTCCCGCTGGCGGTGCTGGAGGGCGAATCCCTCCCGAACGGCACGGCGGAGCTGCTCGCGAACGCCCGCGTCGTGCTGCTCGGATATCACGTCATCCCCGAACAGACGGCGGCCCAACAGGCGCGCGAGCAGTTCGGCGAGACGGCGATGTCGAAGCTCGGCGAATTCGCCGACGCGCTCGCCGCGGCGGGGGCCAACGTGGAGACGCGGCTCGTGTTCACCCACGACGAGGAGACCACGCTCGACCGGCAGATCTACGAGCACGACTGCCTCGCGGTGCTGGTCCCGAACAGCACGACGCAGGTGGAGTCGGTGCTCGTCGCGCTCCGCGGCACGGTCGGAATCGGGCGGGTCACGCGGCTCGTCGCGGGGCTGTTCGCCGACACGGGCGTCGCAGTGACGCTGTACCACGTCCTCGACGAGGGCGAGTCACCGGAAGACGGGGAGTCGTTCCTGAACGGCGTGGCGACCACGCTGGTCGACCGGGGGATGGGTCCCGACGGGATCGAGACGGTCGTCGAGGACGCGGACGCCCCGCTCGACGCCATCGCGGGCCGAGCCGAGTCGCACGACGCGGTCGTGATGGGCGAGACGGACCCGTCGGTCACGACGTTCGTCTTCGGGATGCCGTCGGAACAGCTCGCCGAGCGCTTCCTCGGCCCGGTGTTGGTCGTCCAGCGCGCCCGCGCCGAGGAGTAGCCGGCCCCGGAACCGCGTGAGGAGTCACGTGGCCCCCACTTCAGACGTCGTCCGCGGCCGTCTGCGCCTCTTGCAGCGTGAACGCGCCCTCGTACAGCGCGGTCCCCACGACGACCGCGGCCGCGCCCGCCTCCTTCAGCGCGACCACGTCCTCGACCGCCGCCACGCCGCCGGAGGCGATCACGGGGATCTCGACCGCGTCGACGACGCTCTCGACCGCCTCGCGGTCGATCCCCGCAAGCTGTCCCTCGACGTCGACGTTCGTGAAGAGGATCGCGCCCGCGCCCAGCTCCTCGTAGCGGACCGCCGCCTCGGCGGGGTCGAGGCCGGTCCCCTCCGTCCACCCGCTCACGACGACCTCGCCGCCCTTCGCGTCGAGGCTGACGACGACGCTTCCGGGGTGCGTCTCGTCGATCTCGGCGACGATCTCGGGCGTCTCGACCGCCGCGGTTCCCAATATCACGCGATCGAGGCCCAGATCGAGGAGCTCGCGCGCGCCCTCTGCGGTCCGGATGCCGCCGCCGAGCTGGAGGCCGACCTCCTCGGGGACGCTCCGGACCACCGCCTCGATCGCGTCGGCGTTGACGCGCTCGCCCTCGAACGCGCCGTCGAGGTCGACGAGGTGGAGCGTCCGCGCGCCCGCCTCGACCCAGCGCTCGGCGGCCTCGACGGGGTCGCCGTAGCGCTTGCCGGTGCCGCGCTCGCCGCCGACCAGCTGGACGACCTCGCCGTCCTGTACGTCGACCGCCGGGATCACCTCGAACTCGGAGAAGCCGCTCATACCCGTCGGGAGTCGCGGCCGCGGATTAAACGGGTCGGTTCGCGGGAACGCTACTCCACCGAGACCATCAGCGCGGAGAGCTCCTCGTCGAAGTCGGCCGGATCGGTCGCGAGCGTCTCGGCCGTCTCGGCGTCCGCGATCGACTCCAGCAGCTCGTCGGCGTCGATGGAGCTGGGGAGGGCGTCGTCGAGGACCGCCGTGATCGACTCCGAGGGGAACGCCCCGCCGGACACGAGCACGTCGGTGCCGTCGTGCCAGACGGCGAGCCGGCCCGTGACGTCCACCGCCTCGGAGACGTCCGTCGTCGACCCGTCCGGGAGCGGGAGCTCGCCGTCGAACGCGAACTCGCCCTCGAACCGCCACGACGTCGCCGTGTGGCCGCCGGTCACCGTCGTGGTCCCCTCGTCGACCTCCTCGAGGTCCTCGATCCCGGCGTTCCGGAGCTGCGCGCGGTACGCCTCGACCGCGGCCGTCTCCACCTCCGCCATCAGCCGGTCGCGCCCGACGCCGCCGGGGAGCCCGTCGAGGGCGGGTCGGAGGTCGATCCGCGTGGCGAAGAAGACGACGGGCGACCCGCTCGCGTCGAACGTCTCCGCGAGCGCCTCGGCGACGGAGACGTACTCGTAGATCAGCGTGTGTTCGAGCGCGCGCACTGTCACCGGCCCGTACGCCTGCTCGAACACCGTGCTCTCCGACTCGTCGAGGAGCCGCCACCCGTCGTCGATCCGGTCGCTCGTCACCGTCGGCGCCGGCACCGGGCCGTCCCGGGTGCCCAGACAGCCCGAGAGCCCGACGGCGGCGGCGCTCGCGCTCGCGGCGAGCAGCCGACGGCGCGTGAGTCCGGTCGCGTTCCCTGTCGACGGTTCGTGCATGGGGCCACGGTGCGCACCCTGGTATAAATCGGTGTCGACGTGGCTATCGCTCTCGATTCCGTCGGAGCCCGCATCACGGCCGCGCCTACGGACTCCTCGTCGACACGAATCCCTTATGTAACTACCTGGTGTAACAACTCGGTAATGACAGACGACGAGGCGGCTGACGACCAGGCGGCTGACGACGCGGGATCGACCGATGCTCGGGACTCGACCGGCGCCCGGATTTCGGCCGCCGGCCGAAGCGAGGGGCACCGACTGGCACGCGGTCGGTCGACACGCGATCGGTCCGCACGCGATCGGTCCGCGCGGGTTCGTGGGGCCACCAGACGCCGGTTCCTGACGCTCGGTGGCGCGGCCGGTGTCGTCGCGCTCGCGGGCTGCAGCGCGGAGCAAACCGACGGGGACGACGGAGACGGCGACGACGGGAACGGCGACGACGACGGAAACGGCTCGGACGACGGAAACGGTTCGGACGACGGCGACGACGGGGACGACGAGGAGACGCCGACGCTGACGGTCGCCACGTACTCCAGCTTCATCGACGCGCCCTCCGTGAGCCCGGGCGAGTGGCTCAAAGAGGAGTTCGA
>NZ_JAXRUU010000099.1:0-6472 GCF_034497445.1 Halorubrum sp. AD140 | reverse complement strand
ACTCAGAAGTCGTAGCGCACGCCCTCAATGGGCGCCTTCCCCTCGTCGGTCGCCGGGTCGTACGCCTCGATGGTCGCGACGAGCGCGTCGAGGAAGCGGTCGGGTCCCCAGCGGGCCGTGTTGTACGCGGCGTCGTAGATGGAGAGGTCGTCGATGTCGACGTCGTAGAGCTCGCGGTACCGCTTCCGCTCAGAGGCTTCTCGGCGTTCGGTCTCGACCTTCGCGCGGTCGACGGGCTTCGCCTCGCGCTCCGCGATGCGCTCGGCGCGGACGGAGAGGGGGGCGTCGAACCAGAAGCGGAAGTCGGCGTGGTCGGCGGCTAGCCATCCGGCGAGCCGCGACTCGAGGACGAGGTCGTCGCGGGTCGCGGCAATCTCGCGGAGGCGCCGGTCGAGCTTGCGGTCGAACTGGGGGTCCTCCTCGGCGAACTCGTTGAACTCGACGGGCGTCATGTCGCGGTCGGCCGCCATCTCGCGGAAGATGTCGCCGCCGGAGACGTGGTCCACGCCGAGCCGGTCGGCGAGCCCCGCGGCGTTCGTGCTCTTCCCGCTGCCCGGCGGGCCGGAGACGGTGATCAACATATCGCTACTGCGCGGGTGTCGTTCAAAACGGTTGTCGTTCGCCGCTCGCTGCACTGGCCTCGCGGCGTCGTTCCCGCAGCGGCGACGCCTCCCGCTACCGGTCTCGCGGCGTCGTTCCCGCGGCGGCGACGCCTCCCGCTACCGGTCCCGCGTCGCCGCGGTCATCGACCAGACGGCGACGAGGCCGAGGAGGACGGCGGGGACGAGCGGGAGCGCGAGGTACGTCGCGAAGAACGGCAGCCCGAACCAGCCCGCGGCGTACGGATAGACGTAGATGACGCCGGGGATGACGAGGACGCAGGTGAACAGGACGGCCGTCAGGGCCCACCCCCTCCGGCCGAACCCGTCGGCTTCCGGTTCGTCGCCGGTCGTCCCCTCGGCGTCCGACTCGTCGCCGACCGGTCCCTCGGCGAGACCGTCGGTGCCGTCGCTCTCGCCCTCCGGGACGTGGACGTAGCCGCCGTCAGCGCTCTCGCCCGCGTCACCGTTGGCTTCAGAGCTCACTGTCCGGCTTTACGACCACTTTGCCAAAGCCCTCACGGTTCTCGATCATCTCGTGGGCGCGCGCGGCCTCGCTCATCGGCAACGTCTTGCGGACGTGCGGCTCGAACGTCCCGTCCCAGACGAGTTCGAGGACGTCGTCGACCTCGCCGGGCGTCGCCATCGTCGACCCGATGACCGACAGCTGGTTCCAGAAGATGCGGTTGAGTCCCGCGTCGGGGTTCGGGCCGGTGGTCGCGCCGCAGGTGACCATCCGGCCGCCCTTCGCCAGCGACTTCAGCGAGTTCGGGTAGGTCGCCTCGCCGACGTGGTCGACGACGACGTCGACGCCGCGGCGGCCGGTGAGCTCGGCGACCTCCTCGGCGAAGTCGTTCGTCTCGTAGTCGATGACGTGGTCCGCGCCGCACGCCTCCGCGTGCGAGAGCTTCTCCTCGCTGGAGGCGGTCGCGAACACCTCACAGCCCGCGTGGTCGGCGATCTGGACGGCGGCGTGGCCGACGCCGCCGGAGGCGCCGAGCACCAGGACCGTCTCGCCGGCCTCGACGTCGGCGCGTGTCTGCAGCATCCGCCACGCGGTCTGGAAGACGAGCGAGGCGGAGCCGGCGACCTCCCAGTCGACGCCTTCGGGGACCGGGACGAGGTTCTCCGCGGGGACGGCCGCGAACTCGGCGTGGACGCCGCGAACGTGCTCGCCGATGATGTGGAACGAGGGGCACAGCGACTCCTCGCCGTGGCGGCAGAACTCGCACTCGCCACAGGAGACGCCGGCGCTCACGGCGACGCGGTCGCCGGGCTCGAACCGCGTCACGCCCTCGCCGACGGCCTCGACGACGCCCGCCGCGTCGCTGCCCGGAATATGCGGCATCTCCAAGTCGATGCCGGGCATCCCGCGCCGGGTCCAGATGTCGAGGTGATTCAACGCGCCGGCCTTGACGTCGACGAGCACCTCGCCGCGGCCGGGCTCGGGGTCGGGGAACTCGCCGTACTCGATCACGTCGCGGTCGCCGTGGGAGTCGAACTGGACGGCCTTCATACGTCTGTCCACCCGCGGCACCCACTAAACAGTACGCCAAACGGAACCGTTCCACGGGATCCGCGTTCTCTCGTGTCAACCCCTCACACCCGTGCGAACCGGGGTCACTCGCCCCGCCCTTCCGTGACGTTTAAGTAGCGAAAGCGGGACCGTACGGATGCACGAACTGCAGGGGCGCCGGGTCCCGAGTCCACGAGGGCGACGATACGACGCGAGTTGCGGTAGCCAAGCCTGGCCCAAGGCGCAGGGTTGCTAACTCTGTGGCGTCACTGCCTCCGGGGTTCGAATCCCCGCCGCAACGCTCGAACGGACCGAGCACCGCCGGATTCGCGCCGGTAGGGCTCACCACAACCAACACATGAGCACGGAAGAACCACAGGACGACTCGGCGGAGGAGGAGGAAAACCTCCAGTACTTCGTCCGGATCGGGGGCGCGGACCTCGACGGGACGAAGACGGTCGAGCGAAGCCTGTCCGAACTCGACGGCATCGGCACGCGCACGGCGCGGCTGGTCGCCGAGAAGGCCGACGTGGACAAGAACGCCACGTTCGGGCTCCTCGACGAGGATGACATCGACGCGGTGGTCGACATCGCCGAGAACCTCGAAGACCACGTCCCGTCGTGGATGACGAACAGACAGAACGACTTCTACTCCGGAGAGACGACGCACCTCGTCGGCACCGACGTCGAGGAGAAGCGTCGCCACGACATCAACCGGATGAAAGTCATCGAATCGTACAAGGGCGTTCGCCACAAGCGCGGCCAGAAGGTACGCGGCCAGCGCACGAAGTCCACGGGCCGGTCCGAGGGCACCATCGGCGTCAACGTCGAGGAGATTCGCGAGGAGATGGCCGAGGAAGAAGCGGGTGACGACGAATGAGCACCGGCAAGAACACGAAGGGCTACGAGACGCCGAACCACCCGTACCAGGGCGAGCGCATCGCCGAGGAGTCCGACCTCCTCTCGCGGTACGGTCTCAAGAGCAAAGAGGAGTTCTGGCGCGCCCAGTCCGAGCTGCGCAGCATGCGACGCGAGGCGCGTCGCCTGCTCGGCGAGGCCCAGGGTGACGTCGACGTCGCCCAGGAGGCCGGCGCGGAGTTCGTCGCACGGCTCCGCCGCATCGGCATCCTCGGCGACAACGACGACATCTCCGCGGTCCTCTCGCTGGACGTGACCGACCTGCTCGAGCGCCGTCTCCAGACGGTCGCCTACCGGCAGGGGTTCGCGTCCTCCACGCAGCAGGCCCGCCAGTTCATCGTTCACGGCCACATCACGGTCGACGGCGCGCGCGTCACTCGCCCGTCGGTGAAGGTCGACGTGTCCGACGAGGGCGCCATCGCCTTCGACGAGACGAGCCCGCTCGCGGACGATCTCCACCCCGAGCGCGCGGAGTCACAGGAGGGCAACTAATGAGTGAATCCGAGGACGGAAAGTGGGGCATCGCCCACGTGTACGCGTCGTTCAACAACACGCTGATCACGGTCACCGACGAGACTGGCGCCGAGACGATCGCCAAGTCGTCCGGCGGCACCGTGGTGAAGCAGAACCGCGACGAGGCGTCGCCGTACGCCGCCATGCAGATGGCGGAGGTCGTCGCCGAGCGCGTCAAGGACGCCGGATTGGAGGGCGTGCACGTTCGCGTGCGCGGCCCCGGCGGCAACCTCAACAAGTCCACCGGTCCCGGCGCGCAGGCGACGATCCGCGCGCTCTCGCGTGCGGGCGTCGAGATCGGCCGGATCGAGGACGTCACGCCCATCCCGCACGACGGGACGAAGGCGCCCAAGAACAAGCGAGTCTGACATGACGGAAGACGACTTCGACGTCCAGTACGTCGAACGGGACGAACGCAGCGCGCGGGTGCTGATCCGCGGGCTCACGCCGGCGTTCGCCAACGGCATCCGCCGCGCGATGATCGCCGACGTCCCGACGTTCTCGATCGACACCGTCCGGTTCGTCGAGAACTCCTCCGTCATGTTCGACGAGATGATCGGCCTCCGGCTGGGGCTGGTGCCCCTGACGACGCCGCTCGACGACTTCGAGGTCGGCGACGAGGTCACCCTCGCGCTCGACGTCGAGGGGCCGGCGACGGCGTACTCCGGCGACATCGAGAGCGCCGACCCGCTCGTCGAGGTCGCCGACGAGAACGTGCCGATCATCGAGCTGAAGGAGGGGCAGCGGCTGGAGTTCGAGGCCGACGCGGTGCTCGACTCCGGCAAGGAGCACGCCAAACACCAGGGCGGCGTCTCCGTCGGCTACCGCCACCTCCAGCGCGTCACCGTCGAGGGCGACCTCGGCGAGTTCGACGACGACGAGCCGCGGATCCTCCGCGGCGTCATCGAGACGCCCGACGGTTCGATAGAGCTCACCGACGAGTTCGACAACGACCTCTCGAAGCGGTTCCCCGGGAAGGAGGTCAGCGTCGAGGACGTCCCCGGCGCGTTCGTCTTCCACATCGAGACGGACGGGTCGTTCAGCGTCGAGGAACTGCTGCTCCGCGCGATCGACTCCATCGAGGAGCGCGCGGACGAACTACAGACGAAAGTCGCGGTCTAACGTAATGACGGACCTTCAAACCGCACGGCCGGCGCCCGCCCCTGCACGGAGCCGCGGCGCCGCAGCCCGCCCCTCCGTCGGGTCGGGACGTTCCGCCGACGGCGGGACCGAAAGTGGTTTGAAGGGAGCCGGATTACCCAGGAGTGCACGCAGGGATAGCCAAGTCAGGCCAACGGCGCAGCGTTCAGGGCGCTGTCCTGTAGAGGTCCGCAGGTTCAAATCCTGCTCCCTGCACTCCGTTTTCACGAACTCTCCGACACAGGAGGGACAGCTATGAGTAGCAAGACGAATCCGAAACTACAGAACCTCATCGCCGATCTGAAGTCGGTGTCGCGCGATTCCGGTGCCAACGTATGGCAGGACATCGCCGCCCGACTGGAGAAGCCACGGCGCACGCACGCTGAGGTCAACCTGGGCCGCATCGAACGATACGCTCAGGAAGACGAGACGGTCGTCGTCCCCGGCAAGGTGCTGGGCAGCGGTGTGCTCGAAAAGAACGTCACCGTCGCCGCCGTCGACTTCTCGGGAACCGCCCGCACGAAGATCGACCAGGCCGGCGAAGCGGTGTCACTCGAACAGTTCGTCGAACAGAACCCCGAAGGGAGCAACGTCCGGGTGATCCGATGAGTCTCGCGAAGATCGACGCGGACGTCGTCGTCGACGCCCGCGACTGCATCCTCGGTCGCGTCTCGTCGAAGGTCGCCCAGCGCGCCCTCGCCGGCGAGACGGTCGCCGTCGTCAACGCCGAGCGCGCGGTCATCACCGGCAACGAGGAGGCGACGATGGACACGTACCACACCCGCGCGGAGCTCGGCTCCGACAGCGGGCCGTACTACCCCAAGCGCCCCGACCGGATCTTCAAGCGCGCCATCCGCGGCATGCTGCCGTACAAGACGGAGGACGGCCGCGAGGCGTTCTCGAACGTCCGCGTCTACGTGGGCAACCCCTACGAGCGCGACGAGGACGTCGAGAGCGTCGTCCTCGACGACACCTCGCTCGACCGCCTCTCGAACATCAAGTTCACGACGCTCGGAGACATCTCCGAGTCTCTGGGAGCCAACGTCACATGGTAACTAACACCTCAGGCAAGAAGAAGACGGCCGTCGCCCGCGCCACCGTGCGCGACGGCGAGGGCCGCGTTCGCATCAACTCCCAGCCAGTCGAGCTGGTCGAACCGGAGCAGGCGCGGCTCAAGATGCTTGAGCCGTTCCGCATCGCGGGCGAGGAGCTTCGCGACGGCGTCGACATCGAGGTCAACGTCGAGGGCGGCGGCTTCAGCGGCCAGGCCGACGCGACGCGGACCGCCATCGCGCGCGGGCTCGTCCAGCACCTCGGCGACGCCGAGCTGCGCGACGCGTACATGACCTTCGACCGCACGCTGCTGGTCAACGACGTGCGCCAGTCCGAACCCAAGAAGTGGGGCGGACCGGGCGCGCGTGCTCGCTACCAGAAGTCCTACCGCTGAGGTGATCCAGTCATGATGATCCCCGTCCGGTGTTTCACGTGCGGCAACGTCGTCGGTGAACACTGGGAGGAATTCAAGGAGCGCGCCCGCGAGGGCGAGGAGGACCCGGGCGAAGTGCTCGACGACCTCGGGGTCAACCGGCACTGCTGCCGCCGGATGTTGGTCAGCCACCGCGACCTCGTCGACGTCGTCTCGCCGTACCAGTAACAATGTCAGGACAGCGATACAACCGATACGAGAAGGCACGCATCCTCGGCGCGCGAGCGCTGCAGGTGTCCTACGGGGCGCCCGTGCTGATCGACACCGACCAGACGGAGCCGATCCTCGTCGCCGCGGAGG
>NZ_JAXRUU010000098.1:0-6566 GCF_034497445.1 Halorubrum sp. AD140 | reverse complement strand
CTCGTTGTCGTCGCTCATTGTTAGATGTCTCCGTTGATGATGTCCGCAACGCGCTGGCGGTCGAACAGCTGCTCGTCTCCTGTTACCTCACCGAACACGTCTGGATAGAGCTGCTTCGCCCCACGCTCGGTCAGGAAGAGATTCTGAATCGGGCCCTGTTTCAACGGCCCGCCGCGGTAGACCCGTTCGTTCTGTACGGCGGTCAACTCGCTCCCCACGGAGTGATCCCGCATGTACGCGAGGACCGTCTCGCGGAATTCCGCCGGGGACTTGCGTTCGTGACCGCGGATCAGGAGAACATCGGGGTTGACATCGAGCAGCCCCTCGTAGTCGAGTTTGGTCCGTTCCGTCGTGCTGAGGTTCTCGATATCGGTACCTGCCAGTGCGTCGGAGACACCGAGGTCACGCCACTGCTTCTTGTTCGTTCCCTTGTCGTTGAGCCGGTACGGCGAGAACGCTTCGGGTTCGTCGTTCAACTCGAAGGTGAGCAGGACGTTCGGACGCTCGTCCGCCGGCGGCAGTCGGGTCTGGACGTCGGCGATGAACTCGTCGTGGAACGCCTCGAACGCCTCGTAGCGGTCCCGTTCGTCGAACGCCTCGGCGAGCTTCTCGAAGGTTTCGTACAGCGTGTAGTACCGGTAGTCGTGCCAGTCGTCCGACCGACGGTAGCCGAGATTCCCGAGGAACGGCGCCACGTTCTCTCGGATCTCGTCGACGTCCGCCTGATCCCAGTCGAACCAGGCCTTGAGCATCTCAGTGTCGATGAAGTGGACGTCGCTGTCGAGCTCGTAGAACAATTCCTTGGACATCTCGTTCGGGACGAGTTCGGTCAGGGACTCGCGGTCCACGCTCACTCCCGGCAACTCCTCGTAAAAGTGGGTGTAGTACTCGGCGGTCTGTCCGATGCCGACCATTCCATCGGACTGTCCGAGGGCGATACCTGCGTCGGCGTACCCCGCGGAGTACGGGACCCACCGCTCGGGGACCGAATCGAACGTGACCTCGCCTGCGGGAGCCATGGTCACCGAGTAGGAGGTGTCCTCGGGCTCGTCCGACTCATCGGTGCTCGACTCGTTGGCCGTGGAATTGTCGGTCTCGGAGCCGTCGCCGCCGCTGTCGCCGGTACAGCCGGCGAGCAGTCCGCCGCCGACCACCGCCCCGCCGTACTTCACGTAGTCGCGTCGCGTCGGTGCCCCCTGTCGAATCGTCTCGTTGTCGTCACTCATTGTTAGATGTCTCCGTTGATGATGTCCGCGACGCGCTGTCGGTCGAACAGCCGTTCGTCCTCAGGAATCTCCGGCAGGACGCGCTGTTCGTCGAAGCCGGGCCACTCGCCGAACTGGTCGGGATACAGCTGTTTGGCCGTCATTTCGAGCTGGAACAGATTCAGCGCGATTCCCTGATCGAACGTGCCGCCGCGATAGAACCGGTCGTTCTGGATCGCCGTCAGATCACGCCCGACCGGATCGTCCTCGAGTTCGTCTTTCGTTTCTGCGTAGTCGTCGAACCAGAAACCGATGCCGTCGAAGAATATCAGCACGTCCGGATCGTACTCCAACAGCCCTTCGAGGTCGATCGACCCCGCCTCGCGTTCGTAGACCACGTCCTCGTCGGCGAACACGTCGACGGCTTCGAGCGGGTGCTGGTGGGCTTTCCCGAATCCGGGGCCGTTGAACTGGTAGGGGTTGATGTCGCCCTCGTAGAACAGAACTCTTCCGACAGTCGGTCGCTCGTCCTCCGGCGGCAGGTTCGACTGGATCTCCTCGATGAGTTCGGTGCGAACGTCGACGAGCGCATCGGCCTGCTGTTCGGCGTCGTAGACCTCCCCGAACTTCTGGGTGAGTTCCTCGATCGAGTAGAACTCGTACTCGCGGTCCTCGACGTACTCGTCGGTGGCGATACGGCTGCCCTCGTTTGCGAAAAACGGCGCGACGTTCTCCGTCACCTCGTCGATGTCGCTGTCGTCCCAGTCGTTCCACATCTTCCGGAAAATCGGGTCGACGTGGAACACGTCCGGATCGACTTCGTAGTAGAGCTCCTTTTCGGCGGGATCGAAGTCCGACACCCCCTCGAGGTCGAACTCGACGCCCGGCAGCTGGTCGAAGTGGGACGTCACCTTGGTATCGGGACTGCGTAGGTTGATCAAGCGGTCTGCCTGCCCGAACGACGCGAGGGTGTCGGCCCAGATGCCGAGATCCGACGCGGCCGTTTCCGGCACCTCGTCGAACTCGACTTCGCCCACCGGCGAGAGTTCAACCCCGTAGCTCTCGTCGTCTGTCGACCCTTCGTCGTCACCCGAGTCTTGTTCGGCCTCACCGGTACAGCCTGCCAGTAGGCCGCCGCCGACAACTGCGCCGCCGTATTTGATCGCCTCTCTGCGCGTCGGCGCACCTTGTGCCGTGTCGTCTCTCGACATATACTTTTAGGCTCCCCTAAAAATTATTAAACCCACCGATCTTTAGGCCGGCCTAAACATTACTGGCCGCTGACACGCCCGCGAGCGGCTCGCTCGACGAACTCCTCGGGGAGGTCCTCGATCTCTCCGGCCTGGACGCCCCAGAGGTTCGCGTACAGCCCGTCCGCGGCGAGCAGCTCGGCGTGGTCGCCCCGCTCGACGACCTCGCCATCCTCCAAGACG
The DNA here is from genome assembly GCF_034497445.1 of Halorubrum sp. AD140. NCBI lineage: Archaea > Methanobacteriati > Methanobacteriota > Halobacteria > Halobacteriales > Haloferacaceae > Halorubrum > Halorubrum sp. AD140. The sequence continues at coordinate 3,928 of NZ_JAXRUU010000098.1, read as the reverse complement.
AGGATGGTATCCGCGTCCTTGATCGTCGAGAGCCGATGCGCGATCGCGAGCGTCGTCCGGTCTGCGGTCAGCCGGTCCAGCGAGCGCTGGATGAGGTACTCCGTCTCGGTGTCGACGCTCGCGGTCGCCTCGTCCAGCAGGATGATCGCCGGGTCCCGCAGGATCACGCGCGCGAGGGCGATCCGCTGGCGCTGGCCGCCCGAGAGCTTCACGCCCCGCTCGCCGACGCGCGTCTCGTAGCCCTCGGAGAGCTCCCGGACGAACTCGTGGGCCTCCGCCGCTTTCGCGGCCTCCCGCACCTCGTCGTCGGTGGCGTCGAACCGCCCGTAGCGGACGTTCTCGGCGACCGTGCCGTCGAAGAGGAACGTGTCCTGGCTCACGTAGCCGATCGACTCGCGGAGATCTGAAACGTCCACGTCGCGCACGTCGCGGCCGTCGACGCGGACCGCACCGTCGGTTACATCATAGAGTCGCAAGAGGAGCTTCGCGACCGTCGACTTGCCCGCGCCGGTCGGCCCGACCAGCGCGACGGTCTCGCCGGCCTCGACCTCGAAGTCGACGCCGTTCAGGACGGTCTCCTCGCCCTCGTAGCCGAAGGTCACGTCGTCGTACTCGACGCGCCCCTGCACGCCGTCGAGGGGGGTGGGATCCGGTGCGTCCTCGATGCGGACGGGCACGTCCATCAGCCCGCAGATGCGCTTGCCGGAGGCGCGGGCGTTCTCGTACCAGTCGACGATGTTGGAGAGTTGCGCCATCGGCCCCGTCAGCCGCTGCGTCAGGAGCATGAAGACGACGAACTCCCCGACGCTGAGCGTCCCCGAAAAGAACAGCGGTGGGCCCGAGAACACCCACAGCCCGCCGACGACGAACGTCGCGAGCAGCGCCGTCCCGGTGAGCAGTTCCATCCCGGGGCGGTAGAAGTAGCTGAGCTTGAGGACGTCCATCTGGGCGTCGAACACGTTCCGAGAGACGCCCCGGACCCGCTCGTTCTCGTACTCCTCCGTGCTCGCGGTCTTGACGAGTTCGATGCCGCTGAGGCCGTTCTCGATGCGCGTGTTCAGGTCACCGATGACCGAGCGGTGACGGGTGTACCGCGGCTCGATGACGCGGACGAACCACCAGGTGAAGCCGACGAGCAGCGGCACCGCACCGAGCGTCACGAGCGCGAGCTGCCAGTTCGTGTACAGCAGCGCGGCGGTCACTCCACCGACGATCACGCCGATCCGGACCGCATCGCCAAGGGCGTTGTCGAAGAACACCTCTAGGTTGCCCGTGTCGTTATTGAGGATCGACATGACCTCTCCGGTCTCTTTGTTGTCGAAGAACGTCATATCGAGCCGCTGCATCTTCTCGTAGGCGTCGACGCGGATCGCGTACATCACGCCGTGCGCGAAGTAGTTGATCGAGACGCCGCGGACCCACTGGAGGACGGCTCCGCCGAGCAGCGCGGTCCCGATGATCGCCGCCGACAGCCGGAACTGGGCGCCCCGGTCCGACGGCAGCCACGCCTCGGGCACGAGCGGGAGCGCGTACGCGCTCTCCTGCGTGAACACCGCGTCGATGGTGGTTCCGAGGACGATCGGCGTCACGAGCAGCGCGGCGTACGTGAACACGCTCGTGACGAGCCCCACCGCGAGCCACCGCCGCTCGCCGCGGCCGTACCGCTTGAACAGCCGCCACAGGGGCTTCTCGACGCGATCGCGGTACGCATCCAGCTCCGTCTCGAACGCCTCGCCCTCGCCGCCCATCACTCGGCCTCTGGCGCGCTCGCCGGGGGCATTTCGGACCCCTCCGACCCTCCTTCATCGTCGTGACGCGCGCGCAGCGGCGTGATCCGCGGCCCGCGTTCGGTGAGGTCGACCTCGGCGTCGATCTCGAACACCTCCGCGAGCAGCTCCTCGGTGACGACCTCCTCGGGCCTGCCGCGGGCCCGGATCTCGCCGTCTTTGAGCGCGACCACCCGGTCCGCGAGCCGGGCGGCCTGCTCGATGTCGTGGAGCACGACGACGACCGTGATGTCGCTCTCGTCGCGCAGCCCCTCGACGATCTCCATCACCTCGAGCTGGTGGTGTAAATCGAGGAACGTCGTCGGTTCGTCGAGGAGGAGCACGTCGGTGTCTTGTGCGAGCACCATCGCGATCCACGCCAGCTGTTTCTGCCCGCCGGAGAGGCTCCCGACCTCCCGGTCGCGGAGGTGATCACAGCCGGCCATCTCGACGGCGCGGTCGACGGCCCGCTGGTCCTCCTCGGTCACGGACTCGAAGAACCCGCGGTGCGGGTACCGACCGTGGTAGACGAGGCTCTCGACGGTGATGCTGTCCGGCGAGGTGCTCTCTTGGGAGAGCAGCCCGAGTTTGCGGGCGATCTCCTTGGTACCCATCGAGTGGAGATCGTTGCCGTCGAGCACCACCGAGCCGGCGTCCGGAGCGAGCTGGTTCGCGAGCCCCTTCAGCAGGGTGCTCTTTCCCGAGCCGTTGGGACCGACGAGGGCGGTCACCGAGCCGGGCTCGGTGATCAGCGTCTCCCCGTCGACGACCGGCTCCTCGGTCGACGGGTACCCCAAGACGAGGTCCTCGCCGGAGAGCGTGCTCGCGGCGCTCGCCTCGGCCGCGTCGCCGTCGGCTCGCACCGCCTCCGTGGCGGCCGGTTCGGTTCCGTTCGTTCGCGCCGCGTCGTTCGTGTCGCTCGCCATCTCAGATCTCCCCCATGTTCTCCTTCTTGCGCATCAGGTACAGGAAGTAGGGTCCGCCGACGAGCCCGGTCACGATCCCGACCGGGACCTGGACGGGATTGAACGCGAGCCGCGCCCCCACGTCCGCGCCGACCATCAGCGCCGGGCCGACGAACAGACAGCCGACGATCACCTTCTTGTAGTCGCTGCCGACGAGGTTCCGGACCATGTGCGGGACGATCAGCCCGACGAAGCCGACGATGCCCGCGACCGCGATGCTCGCGGCCGCCGCCAACACGGCCACGCCGGAGAGCGCGAACCGCACCTTTTCGATGGACATCCCCAGCGACTTCGCGGTCTGCTCGCCGAGCAGCATCACGTTGCACTGCCGGGAGCCGGCGATCGCCAGCCCGACCGCGACGACCGACCACGGCAGCGCCATCCGGACCTGCGCCCAGTCAGTCCCGGTCAGCGATCCGGTGGTCCACGCGATCGCCGACTGGACGATCCCGATGTCGTCGGCGAAGAAGAACAGCGCCGTCTGCACGGAGCCGAAGACGGTCCCGACGATGACGCCGGCCAGCACGAGTCGAACGGGACTGGTGCCGTTCTTCCAGGCGATCGCGTATACGATCAGGAACGCGGCCGCGCCGCCCACGGCCGCGATCAGCGGGAGGAACGCTGCGAGCCCCCCGAAGACGACGAGAACGAGCAGGATCATCAGCCCCGCGCCGGAGGAGACGCCGAGAATGAACGGGCTCGCCAGCTCGTTCCGAGTGATCGCCTGGAAGATGGCCCCCGAGACGCCGAGGTTCATCCCGACGAGTATCGCGACGAACACGCGCGGCAGGCGGATGTTCCAGACGATGAGGCTCTCGCGGCTCATCTCCGGTACCTCGCCGCCGAGCAGGAACGCGTTCCACGCCTGCCGGTTGAACAGTACTTCCGGGTTGAACACGGCCGCCCACGCCTGCCCGATGCTCATCGAGTAGGAACCGAAGCTCACCTGAACGAGCCCGGCGAGGACGACGACCGCCACGCTCGCGACGGCGGTCGTCACGAGCTTCGGGTCGAGCAGCCAGACGAAGCGACGGGTCTCCCGTCCGCGGGCGGTCTGTCCCGACTCGACCGACTCGGCGCCGCTCATCGTACGTCCTCCGTCGGCTCGGCCGATTGCCTCCGGTCTCGCAGGAGTTCGTCGTCGACGGCGTCGAGAAGCGTCTCGTCGTCTATCTCCTCGGCCAGGGTCTCCGCACC
>NZ_JAXRUU010000097.1:0-6602 GCF_034497445.1 Halorubrum sp. AD140 | reverse complement strand
GTCGCCACGTACTCCAGCTTCATCGACGCGCCCTCCGTGAGCCCGGGCGAGTGGCTCAAAGAGGAGTTCGAGTCGCGCGTCGACGCCGAGTTGGAGTGGGCGACGCCGGACAACGAGGTGAACCACTACGTCGAGCGGGCCGCCTCGGGAGCCTCGATCGACGCCGACCTCTACGTCGGGCTCAACACGGAGGACCTCGTCCGCGTCGACGAGGAGCTCGAAGACGACCTGTTCGCCGAGCGGGGAGATGTCGACGGCTTCGACGACGTCCGCGAGGGGCTGCTCTTCGACCCCTTCGACCGCGCGGTCCCCTTCGACACCGGCTACGTGAGTCTCGTCTACGACGGCACCGAGACGGAGGCGCCGGAGACGTTCGAGGGGCTGCTCGACGAGGAACACCGCGGCGCCCTCATCGCGCAGAACCCCGGTGCGTCCTCCACCGGGCGCTCGTTCCTGCTGCACACGGTCCACCGCTTCGGCGACGGCGGGGTCGCGGGCGACGGCGACGGCGAGACGGTCGAGGGCGGCGACGACGACACGGAGTACGACTACCTGGACTACTGGGAGGAGCTCCAGGCCAACGAGGTCCGCGTGCTCGGCTCGTGGGACGACGCGTACGCCGCCTGGAGCGAGGGCGAGGCCCCGATGGTCGTCTCCTACTCCACCGACCAGGTGTTCGCGGACATGGAGGGGGAGGACCTGGAGGAGCACCAGATCCGATTCCTGAACGACCAGGCGTACGCGAACCCGGAGGGGATGGCCGTCTTCGCCGACGCGGACGAGCCGGAGCTCGCCCGCGAGTTCATGTCGTTCGTGCTGGAGCCGGAGGTGCAGGGCGAGATCGCCCAGCGCAACGTCGCCTTCCCCGCGACCGACACCGCGGAGCTCCCGGACGACTACGCCGAGCTCGCACAGGAGCCGGACGAACCGGTGACGTTCACGTACGACGAGCTCCAAGGCTCGGTCAGTGAGTGGGTCGAAGCCTGGGAGCGGCAGTTCGCGGAGAACTGAGGCCGACGGCGTGAGCGATCACCCCCGAGACGGACCGGCGCGCCGGCTCCGCCGGCGCGTCGAGGGGCGGCTGCTGACCGCGGCCGCGGTCGTCACCAGCGCCGTGCTCGTCGTCGCGTTCTACTACCCGGTCGCCACGGTGCTCGTCGAGGCCGTCGTCGTGGACGGCGTCGTCACCCTCTCCGTGTTCGCGGAGATCCTGCGCGACCCGTTCTACTTCGGGGAGCTCGCGCGGCTGTTCGCCGGGGAGTCGCCGCTCGCGGTCGCCGCCTCCCTGCTCGACCCCGACCGCCGGCTCGGGATCGTCGGATTCACCGCGTACCAGGCCGCGCTGTCGACGGTCGCCAGCGTCGCGCTGGGGCTCCCCGCGGCGTACCTGCTCGCGCGCTTCGAGTTCCCGGGCCGGCGGACGCTGCGGTCGCTGACGATCGTCCCGTTCGTCCTCCCGTCGATCATGGTCGCCGTCGGCTTCGTCGCCACGTTCGGCGACGACGGGACCCTGAACGCCGTTCTGGAGGCGCTCGGGCTCCCGCCGGTCGACCTGCTGTTCACGCTGGAGGCGATCGTGATCGCCCACGCCTTCTACAACGCGCCGCTCGTCGCCCGGGTGACGACCGCGGCGTGGGAGTCGGTCGACGCGAGCGCGGTCGAGACCGCCAGAAGCCTCGGCGCGGGACCGACCCGAGCGTTCTTCGACGTGGTCGCGCCCCAGGTGTACCCCGCCGTGCTGACGGGCGCGGCGCTCACGTTCGTGTTCACGTTCGGCACGTTCCCCATCGTCCTCGCGCTCGGGGGGTTCCAGCTGGCGACGATCGAGGTGTTCGTCTACCGGCTCGTCCGCGACCTGAGCTACGCCGAGGCGGCCGCGCTGGCGATCGTCGAGCTCGTCGTCTCGCTCGGCGTCCTGCTGTCGTACCTGCGCTACGAGGCGCGACACTCGGTCAGCGCGCGCGGCGTCAGGCCCCTCCCGCGGAAGCCCCTGCTCCCGTCGACGCCGACCCCCGGAGCGGTCCTGTCGCGGCTCGGGATCGCCGCCTACGCCGGCGTCGCGGGGGTCGTCTTCCTCGCGCCGATCGCCTCGATGGTGCTCGCGAGCCTCACGGGGGGCGACGGCGCGCTCACGCTGGACCACTACCGGTTCCTCCTCGAACGCCAGCGCACGGGGGCGGCGTTTCAGGTGCGGCCGTGGCCCGCGATCCGGAACTCGCTCGTCTTCGCGTCCGGGGCGACGATGCTCGCGCTCCCGATGGGCGTCGTGGTCGCGGTGCTGACGACGCGGCGGTACCGCGGGCGAAAGCTGGTCGACGCGGCCGCGATGGCGCCGCTCGCCGTCTCCGGCATCGTCGTCGGCCTCGGGCTCCTCCGCGGGCTCGTCTTCGGCGTCGAGGTGGCGGGGTGGCGGATCACGGTCGCCGGGGCCGTCGCCATCGTCGTCGCGCACGCGGTCGCGGGCTACCCGTTCGTCGTCCGGACGGTCGCGCCCGGGCTGGAGGGGCTCGACCGCTCGCTGATCGAGTCGGCGCGCGCGCTCGGCGCCTCGCGCGCGCGGGTGATCCGTGACGTGGAGCTGCCGCTCGTCTGGCCCGGCGTCGTCGCCGGCGCCGCGTTCGCGTTCGCCATCTCGATCGGCGAGTTCACGGCGACCGTCGTGCTCTCGACCGGCGCCGACGCGTACACGATGCCGGTCGCCATCGAACGGTTCATCGGGCGTCGGCTCGGACCGGCGACCGCAATGGGCGTCGTCCTCCTCGTCGTCACGGGACTCAGCTTCGTCGTCATCGAGCGGCTCGGGGGTGAACACCGTGGGCTCTGACCCGGACCCCCGAACCGCCGCCGACTCGGCCGACCGCTCCCCCGCGGTCGAGCTCGACGGCGTGACGAAGCGGTACGGCGACGCGACCGCCGTCGACGACGTGAGCCTCCGGGTGCGCGAGGGGGAGTTCTTCACGCTGGTCGGCCCCTCCGGGTGCGGGAAGACGACGACGCTCCGGCTGATCGCGGGATTCGAGGCGCCGACCGAGGGGACGGTCCGGTTCGGCGGGGAGTCGGTCGCCGGCGTGCCGCCCGAGGACCGCGACGTGGGCGTCGTCTTCCAGAGCTACGCGCTGTTCCCGCACATGACCGTCGGCGAGAACGTCGCGTACGGGCTGAACTTCGCCGACCCGCCCGAGGGGACGACGCGCGACGAGCGCGTCGCGGAGCTGCTCGAATTGGTCGACCTCCCCGACGCGGCCGACCGCGACCCGGACAGCCTCTCTGGCGGGCAGCAACAGCGGATCGCGATGGCGCGGGCGCTCGCGCCCGGTCCCGACGTGCCCCTCCTCGACGAGCCGATGAGCGCGCTCGACGCGCAGCTCCGCGAGCGGCTCCGGGTGCAGGTGCGGCAGATCCAGTCCGAGCTGGGGATCACGACCCTCTACGTCACTCACGACCAGGAGGAGGCGCGGGCGATCTCGGACCGCGTCGCGGTGATGCGCGACGGGACGACCGAGCAGATTGCTCCCCCGCGGACGGTGTACCGGCGGCCGGCCACGCGGTTCGTCGCCGAGTTCGTCGGCGACAACAACACCTTCGCGGGGCGGGTCACGGAGATCGGAGAGGGTGACGCGAGCGACGAGAGCGCCCGTACCGCCGCCGTCGACGTTGGCGAAGAGACGCTCCGCGTCGCGCTCGACGGCGACCCGCACGTCGACGTCGGCGACCGTCTCACCTTCTGCGTTCGGCCGGAGCACCTCCGGATCGGCGGCGGCGAGAGCCGTGTCCGGGCGACCGTCGCGAGCGCGGAGTTCCTGGGCGAGACGACGCGCGTGACGCTCGACTGGGGCGGCCGAACTCTCCTCGTCCGGACCCGTGACCCCCTCTCCGGCGAGGTCGTCGTCGGCTTCGACCCCCGAGACGCCCACGTGATCGCGGTCGAGGGCGCTGACGCTGATCGCGGTCGACGGCGACGACGCTGATCGCGGTCGCGACGAAACGGACCCACCGCCGGGAACGCTCCGGTTCGGTCGCCGACGCAACCCTTACGCGTCGTGACCGCCAACCCGGAGCATATGACCGACGACCGCGACGACGGCCGCCACGAGTTCTCCGCCGGGCAGGGCGTCGACGCCGACTACGAGGAGTTCACCCTCGATCCGGAGGAGCTGGACGCCGATCCCAACACGGTCGACCCCGTCGACTCGCGCGTGCTCACCGACATCCTCGACCGACGGAACGTCGCGAGCGACGCCGTCGACGTCGAGCGCCTGATCGACGTCGGGCTCTCGTACATGGGGATAAACCGGTTCGAGGAGGCGACCGAGACGTTCGAGCGCGCAGCGCGCTTCGCCGAGGAGGACTCGCTCGCGGCCCAGGAGGCCTGGGTGAACAAGGGCGCGGCCCACGCCGAATTAGAGGAGTACGACCAGGCGATCGGCGCCTACGAGGAGGCGCTGCGGATCGACGGCGACTCCGAGCACGCCGCGACCGCCGAGACCAACCTCGCGTACGCGCTCTGGGAGTTCGGCCGCACCGAGCAGGCGCTCGAACACGCCGAGCGCGCCGTCGAGACCGACCCGCGCTTCGCCGAGGCGTGGTACAACCGCGGGTTCCTGCTCGTCGAGCGCGGGCTCGCGGAGGACGCCGTCACCTGCTTCGACAACGCGATCCGGCTGGGCTACCGGAGCGCGGGGGTCCTCGAAGAGAAGGCGCGCGCACTGGAGGAGGCGGGCGAACACGAGCAGGCCGAGGCGGTCGCCGACCGCGCCGAGGAGATCCGCCGCGAGGCGGAAGGGCAGATGGTCGAGGAACAGACCGGGCAGGCGCCCGGGCCGGGCGGTCGCGGCGGACGGGGGGGCGCCGGTGGTCCCGGCGGTCGGCCTGGCGGTCGCGGCGGCCGGCCGGGCGAGCGCGGGGAGGCGGCCGAGCCCCCGGAGCGCGAACTCCAGGGCGAGGGGCCCGAGGGCTTCTGAGATGGGCCGACAGGCTTCCGGGATGCTCCTCCGCGAGCGCGAGACCGCGGAGGGGACGCTCGTCTCCGTCTGCGACGCGGACTGCCTCGGCGAGACGTACGAGGACGGCCCGGTGACGCTGGCCGTCACCGAGGAGTTCTACGGCGGCGACGACGCCGTCGAGGCGTCCGCCGAGGAGGTCGTCGCCGGGCTCCGCCGCGCGCAGGTCGCGAACATCGTCGGGGTCGAGGCCGTCGGCGTCGCTGTCGAGGCCGGCCTCGTCGACGAGGAGACGGTTCTGGACGTCGAGGAGACCCGACACGCACAACTGCTCTGGCTGTGAGCGCGGAGGCATGAAGCGACTCAGGAGAGCGGAGCTGGCCGAGCTGGTGGGGCCGCACCCGCCGTCGGACGCGTTCTGGACCCGCGCGGTCGAGGCCGAACGGGGCGTGATCGGCGTCTCGCCGGCGGTCGTCGGAGAGGACGGCGAGGACGCCGCGCGCGCTCGTCGGAACCGCCGCCGACGGGGTGAACGAGGTGCCGACGGCCCGCTCTCGACGGGCGACATCGTCGACGTCGGCGACCACTCGTTCGTCGTCGTCGCGGTCGAGGAGACCGGCGCGGGGGGTCGGCGGTACCGGATCGATCTGGTCGAGCCGCGGTCAGACGAGCGACCCTCTCGAGATGGAGACCGGAGCGACGGCGCTACAGGTCCGCGACGTCCTCGATCGCGTCGGTGAGCGCCTTCACGCTCTCGACGGTGTGCTCGCCCATGTGGCCGATCCGGAACGTCTCCTCACCGAGCCGTGACCCGTAGCCGTTCGAGAAGGCCATGTCGTACTCCTCGCTCACCGCCTCGATGGTCGCGGCGACGTCGATCCCTTGCGTGTTCTCGATGCAGGCGACCGTCTGTGACTCGTACCCCTCCTCGGGGAACATCGCGAAGTGCTCGTCGGCCCAGTCGTGGACGTACTGCATCATCTCGCGGTGACGCTCGTCGCGGGCGCGGTGCCCCTCCTCGAGCATGTGTTTCATCTGCTTGCGGTACGCCAACATGATCGGGATGGCGGGCGTCGAGTGGGTCTGTCCCTTGCGCTCGTAGTAGTCGATCGTGCGCCGGAAGCCGCCGTACCACGAGGAGGTCCCCTTCTCGACCTCGCGCTCGTAGGCGTCGTCGCTGACGACGCACACCGCGAGTCCCGGCGGCATCGCGAACGCCTTCTGCGTGGACGCGAAGATGACGTCGATGCCGTGCGCGTCGATGTCGACGTGGTCGCCGCCGAGCGCGGAGACGGCGTCGACGACGAAGTACGTGTCCGGGTACTCCGCGACGACGTCGCCGATCTCCTCGATCGGGTTCCGGACGCCCGTGGACGACTCGTTCATCACGGTCGCGACCACGTCGTAGTCCTTCTCCGTGGATTCGAGGTGCTCGCGGATGTCCTCGGGCTTGACCGCCTCGCCCCACTCGTACTCCAGCCGGTCGACGTCCTTGCCGAGCCGCTCGGCGACGTTGGCGTGGCGCTCGCTGAAGCTCCCGCAGGTCGGAACCAGGATGTTCTCGTCGACGAGGTTGAGCGTCGACGCCTCCCAGAACTCCGTGCCGGAGGCGGTGAGGACGACGACGTCGTTGTCGGTGCCGAGGAACTCCTTCGTGTCCTC
>NZ_JAXRUU010000096.1:0-6617 GCF_034497445.1 Halorubrum sp. AD140 | reverse complement strand
AGGCGTCCGTCAACGAGGGCGAGGGCGAGCGGGCGGGAAAGTCCCCCGGAGACGACCTCCAGACGGCCAGCGAGAAGCTCACCGAGTCCTACGAGAAGGTCGAGGAGAACGACACGGAGAGCGCGATGGAGCGCTGGGGCGAGTCGGTCGAGCACGTCGCTCGCGCGGCCGACTCCGCGAGTCGGAAAGCGCTCCGGAAGGTGGAAGACACCGTCTACCAGAAGGTGATGACCCAGATGGCGCCGTACTACTTCGACAACGAGCTCGTCAGCGCCAACATCCAGGAGGTCGGCCGCGGCGAGAACGGCGAGACGTTCGAGTTTGAGGTGAACGTGAACGACGACGAGCTGAAAGCCGAGGTGAGCGACATCCTCGCCGAGTACGAGTCCGAGATCGACCGCTGGCACGTCGAGACCGAAAAGCGGACCGAGGACGTCGCGGCCGCCGAGGGCGTCGAGCCGCCGGAGGAGGAGGGCGGCCCGGACTCGACGACGACGTGACGGGATCGAGCCGAGCGACGGCGTCGGTCCCGCGTCCGACGCCGGTGTCGGGCGCGGCGTGCACACGCGTGGATTTAATTCGGCGAGTCACGAACACCGTCCAATGACCGAGGTACTCCGGATCGAGGCCGGCGAGCTGTCGCCCGACGAGATCATCGACGCGCTCAACGCGGGGAGCCGGATCCTCGTCGACGTCGAGGTCGCCGGCGGCCGCCACGAGGTGGTGCTCCGCTACGACGGGGAGACGTACCACTGCGACACGCCGACGAACCTCCACCGACACGCCGAGGAGGCGGAGATGCGGAGCTGTATCGACCGGATGGGATACGCCGCGGGCCACGACGAGTGACGCGGCGCTCCTCGACCGGCCCCCGCCGTTGATGACGACTTTTAACCCGACCGCAGTCGAACGACGCTCATGAGCGACCCCGAGATCGAAGACCTCGTCGGCGACGTGTCTCCGTCCTTCGAGCACGTGCTCTCCTGCGTGTTCGGCATTCAGGACCACGAGAGCCGCACGTACCTGACGCTGCTCGACCACCCGGGGAGCACCGTCGCCGAGCTCGCGGAGGTCCTCGACCGGGACCGGTCGAACGTGAACCGCTCGCTGTCGACGCTGCGCGAGAAGGGGCTCGTCGAGCGCCGTCGCCGGCTGCTCGACTCGGGCGGCTACGTGTACCAGTACACCGCGATCCCGGTGCCGGAGGCGAAAGACCGCCTCCAGGAGGCGCTCGACGAGTGGGTCGAGGGCGTCCACGCGGCGATAGACGCGTTCGACCCGAACGACCGCGAGTGAGCGTCCGCCTCTCGTTCCCGCCGCTGGATCGCTCCGTCTCCTCCTCTTACTCTTCCTCCCCGTCGCTCCCGGCACTCAGCCCCTCGTTTTCGGGGCGGTCGAGCGCTCGCGGGGCGTCGTGGTGCTCGGAGTAGCCGTCGAACCAACGGACGATCCGCTCGATGCGGTCGACGACGTGCCCGGGCTCGCCCGAGCGGGAGAGCTCGTGGCCCTCGCGCGGGTAGCGCACGAACCGGGTGTCGACGCCGTTCTTCCTGAGGAGCCGGTGGTACAGCTCCGCCGTGCAGATCGGGGTCCGGGTGTCGTCCTCGGAGTGAACGAGCAGCGTCGGCGTGTCGACGGCGTCGACGTGCCCGGCCGGCGACTGCTCCCACAGCCACGCCGCGTTCTCTCTGGGATCGGTGTCGAAGTCCCCCTCGACGAGCTTGTACGCCTTGTCCGTCGAGCCGTAGAAGCCGGTGTGGTCGTACACGCCGCGCTGGGAGACGGCCGCGCGGAAGTAGTCCGTCTGTCCCACCGCCCACGCCGTCATGAACCCGCCGAAGGAGCCGCCGGTGACGAAGGCGTTCGCCTCGTCGACGTACGGGCGCGCGGCGACCGTCTCCACGCCGGCCATCACGTCCGCGAGGGTGACCGCCCCCCAGTCGCGCTCGATCGCCTGCATGTGCGCCTCCCCGTAGCCGGTCGAGCCGCGCGGGTTCGACCAGAAGACGACGTACCCTCGGGCGGCCAGCGCCTGGAACTCGTGCCACATCGTTCCCGACGTCGACCACATGGCGTGGGGACCCCCGTGGATCTCGACCGCGAGGGGATACTCGCGCTCCGCCTCGAAGTCCGGCGGCGTCAGCACCCACCCTTGGATCTCCGCGCCGTCCGACTCGAACCGGACCTCCTCGGGCTCTCCGACGGCGCGCTCCGAGAGGTAGTCGGCGTTCAGCTCGGTCAATCGCGTCGTCTCGCCGCTCCACGCGTCGTGCGCGAAGACGTCGCCCGGGTGGTCCCACTCGCTGGCGGCGAAGGCGACGGTCACCTCGCCGGGACCCGCGCCCCCGGCGCCGCCGACGGTCGCGCCCGAGACGGTCCCCGGGCGGAGGAGTCGCCCGGGGCCCGCGCTTCCGTCGGCCGGGACGTGCCACAGCGCGGTCTTCCCCTCGTCGGGCGTCGCGAAGTACAGCGTCTCGTCGTCGGGACCCCACTGCGGGGACGCCTCGTGACCGAGTCCCCGGTCAAGGTCTCCCGTGAGGTCGGCGACGGCACCCGTCTCGCGGTCGAGGACCCGCAGGTTCTTCTGCTGCATCGACGTCCGCTCGGGGGCGGCGTGGGTGAACGCCACCAGGCCGTCGGCGGTCGCCGCGATCGCCGCGCCCCACCCCGTCGTGGTGTGGACGCGTTCGCGCTCCCCGTCGGCGAGGTCGTACGCGTGGATAGCGGTCTCGACCGAGTCGTCGGGGTCGTCGCCGACCGCCTCGGTGACGTAGAGGGTGTCCGCGTCGCCCCAGTCGGGCGCGGCGAAGTCGGCGTCGCGGTCGGTCACTCGCTCGACGCCCGCGGCGGGGTCCGGCGCCGCCGCGCCGTCGACCGCCGCGTCCGCGTCGACGACGTACACGCCCGGCCGTCGCCCGTCGAAGTAGCGCTGGCCGGAGCGGTACACCGTTCGGTCGATCACGCGCGGGTCGGGGTGGTCGTCCGGCTCGTACTCCTCGGGGACGGACAGGTCGCGGCCCTCCTCGCGGTCCTCTGCCGTCACCGACTGCACGAAGGCGAGCCGCTCGCCGTCGGGCGCCCACGCGATTTCGGAGACGCCGCCGACGACGTCGGTGACCCGCCGGGCCTCGCCGCCGTCGATCGGGAGCACCCACAGCTGCTGTCGGTCGTCGTCGGCCCCGCGCGTCGAGGTGAACGCGATCCGGTCGCCGGACGGGCTCCAGCGCGGCTCCGCGTCGGAGCCCTCGGCGAGGGTGAGCCTGCGGGGGTCGCCGCCCGCGACGTCGACGAGGTACACCGTCGACTCGGTGTGCTCGTCGTCGGTCGGCTGCCGTCGCAGGAAGGCGACCCGGTCCCCGTCGGGTGAGATCCGTGGGTCGGCGGGCGTCGCGATGTCGTGGTAGTCGGCCGCGGTGACGCGCTCCATGGGGGGCGGTCGACCGCCGCGGGCAAAAGGCGTCGGGAGCCGGAAAGGGGCGGCCGGGACGACGGCGGTTCCGCCTCCCTACTCGTCGCCGTTGTCGTACGCCAGCGTCGCGCCGTCGCCGTCGACGGTCGCGCCCGCGGCGCAGACGGGGTGTTCGAAGTCGGCGTCGAGGAGCTCCGCCGCGGCCGCGCCCGCGTCCGGCTCCTCGGCGTCGGCCGCGACGAGGGGATACGGCTCGGGGCTGTCGGTCTCGTAGGTGGCGACGATCGTCGGCTCGTCGACGGCCTCGACGAGCAGGGCGTCGCGGCGGACGACCCCGATCGTCGCCGTCTCCGCGCCCACGACGCCGGCGATCCGCGGCGTGTCGTAGTCGTCCTTCTCGAAGTCGAGCGCGAGAAGGGGGGTCGCCAGCGCGTCGCGCGCGGGATACCCGAGCTCCAGCTTCTCCGCGATCGGGTCGACGTGCGAGCCGTTGCCGACGACCGCCAGCGGCTCGTCGCCCGGCGTCCGGACGGCGCGCGCGCAGTTGTACGAGACGTACGGGTTGTCCGTCTCGGGGGCGTCCGGCGTCGGTCCCACCGTGAGGGTTCCGTCGCGGTCGAGCACGCGGCGGTCGGGGAACGAGCGAGAGGAGACGCGGTAGGCGCCGACTCCGGGGGCGACGACGACGAATCGTCCGACGTACATACAGCTTCGTGGCTATTCGGACGGCTAAAACGCATCGATATAGGCACGTTCGTCGATCGGACCCGGTCGCGGTCGGGAGTCGACGATCGTCGGCTCCGCGCCCTCTCCTCACCGTCGTCCACCCACGTCTGTGAACGCGTGACAGAGGGCCGGCGACGCGCAACGCTTACAAACACGCACAGGCTACCGGTCGTTGCGCACAGTCCATTGGGGTAGTGGCCAATCCTGTTGCCTTCTGGGGGCAACGACCCTGGTTCGAATCCAGGATGGACTATTCTCGCGGTTCGCTCTCGGCGCAATGACCCGCCTCCTCGGCGGGAATCGTTTCGCCTGGATCGCCTCGTTCGGGTCGGCGACTCATTTCGCTTGGAACTATATCCTACCCGAGTACTGCGGTTTCCAGTGGAAACAATGGGGTTGGCGGCTCTGATCCCTACTCACTTCTCGACGTCGAGGAGCGCGACGCGCTCGCGAACGACGTCTTCGAGGCCGCCGGCGGTCGCCGCGAGCTCTGCGTCCGAGACGCCGTAGAACTCGCGGACCCGTTCCGCGTCGAACTGGGCGGTGGCGTCCGCAGCGGCCGTCAGCTCCTCGATTGCCGCGACTGTCGCGCCCAGGTCCGCGGCGGGTCGGTCCGCGCCGGCAACCTCGCCGAAGTCGGCGGCGAGCACGACCGCGCGCTGTTCGCCCTCCGCGACGCCGAGCGTCAGCGCGCGGTCGATCTGCCGGCGCCCGGCCGCGTACAGCAGGATCTCGACGCCCGGATCGCGCGCGACGGCCTCGCCGCGAGCGATGGCTCGGGCGGCGAGGTGGGTCGCCGCGCGGAGGTGGTCGTCGGAGACGACGAGGTCGGCGTCGAACGCCTGGACGACCGCCCCGGTCTCGGCGGCGATCTCGTCGAGCCGGAAGAGGAAGCTATCGAGGTCGTCGATGACGACGGTCCCGCGGACGAGGCGGTGGGACGGGGTCTGGGGATCGGGGGGGTCGTCGTCGCCACCGACGTCGTCGCTGGACCCTCTGTCCCCGTCGCTCACTCGAAATCACCCAGGCTCGCCTGCCCGTCGCCGCTCCCATCGCTCGCGGAGCCGGCGGTCGCCGCCGCCGACGCCGACCTGTCCGGCCGCACGTCGTCCATCGACGGGTCCTCGCGTCCCGCGTGTTCGAGGATCCGCTCGGCGGTGCGCTCGCGGCCGCGGAGCGCGCCCAGCACGACCGCCTTGTCGGCCTCACGGAGGTCGGCGCGGGTCTCGACGCCGGCCTCGTACAGCCGCCGGGCGCGTTTCCGGCCGACGTTGCGGACGCCGGCCAGGTCCAGCAGCTCCTCGCGGACGCCGTACTCGATCCGCTTTCGCGCCTCGCGGACCGCGACGACGACGTCGCCGTCGACGCCCTCCACGTCGCGCGCGAGGGTCTCGGCCGCGCGCAGCAGCCACTCGGCGGTGTCGACCTTCCCGCGGATGTCGCCGGGGCCGACGCCGTATCGCTCCGCGATGCGGTCCTCGTCGACCTCGTTCGTCCAGTCCTCCAGGAGGCGGGCCGTCTTCAGCGACGCGAGCCAGTCCTCGAAGCGCACGTCCTCGTACTCGGAGGGCACGTCGCCGAGGAACTCGCCCTCGCGCTCGTAGCAGAGCTCGGTGTACGTCTCGCGGTCTCCGGACTTTAGGTAGAGCTCGTACATGTCGGGAGTGCGACTGACGAGGTGGTAGAGGCCCAGCGGGGTGACCTCGGACGAGGAGCCGCCGGCGTCGCTCTCGGCGGTATCGCTCCCGGAGCCCGCCTCGTCACCCTCCTCGCCGACCCGCGTGTACGTCCCGAACCCGGGCTCGTCGCCGTCGTCGGCTGCGGTCCTGACGAACTCGCCGGCGTCGGCGTCCGTCGCACCCATGTTCCCGCCGTCGCGTCCGGCCGATCGGAGCCCGTCGATCATCTCGGCCGCGCTCATCGGGTCGAGGTAGAGCCGCGAGACGGTGTGTCCGATCCCGGTGGCGGTCAGGCTCTCGCTCCCGCCGTCGCGGTCGCGGTCGACGAAGTCGTTGACGGCGAGGTAGTCGAGAACGGTGTCGGTGACGGCCGCCAGCCGCCCCTCGTCGTCGGTCTGTGTCGCGTAGAGGGTGTTATCGAGGAACGAGAGGAGCCCGTCGCGGGTGGAGGCGAACCCGGAGGCGACCGTCGCGAGCACGTGGGTCCGGAGCGCGGGCTCGGCGGCGAGCTTCGAGCGGACCGGCTCGGGGCCGGCCCAGAGGTACCGCTCGAACAGCTCTTCTTTCGTGTCGGCGTCGCTCGCGAGCAGCACCGCCTCGCCGTACGGGTCGAGCCCGGGGCGTCCGGCGCGGCCGCACATCTGATGGACCTCCAGCACGTCGAGGGGTTTCATCCCGCCGAACTCCCCGTCGTAGCGGCGCCAGTCGCGGACGACCACCCGTCGGGCGGGGGTGTTGACGCCGGCGGCGAGCGTCGGCGTCGCGGAGATGCACTTGATCAGGCGGTCGCGGAACGCGTCCTC